>CALBVX010000001.1 GCA_937969515.1 uncultured Croceitalea sp.
TGAAGGTTAGAGCATCAGTAAAGAAAAGAAGTGCCGACTGCAAGATTGTTCGCAGAAAAGGCAGATTATACGTAATCAACAAAAAGAATCCTAGATTTAAACAAAGACAAGGGTAGTTATGGCAAGAATTGCAGGGGTAGATATCCCAAAACAAAAGCGAGGCGTAATTGCACTTACCTATATCTTCGGAGTTGGTAGGAGCCGTGCTAAAGAAATTTTAGCAAAAGCTGGTGTTAGTGAAGACACAAAAGTTTCTGATTGGAACGATGATGAAATCGGGAAAATTCGTGACGCTGTTGGTTCTTACACAATTGAAGGTGAGCTTCGTTCAGAAACGCAGTTGAATATTAAACGTTTGATGGATATTGGATGTTACAGAGGTATTCGACACAGATCTGGTTTGCCATTAAGAGGTCAGCGTACAAAGAACAACTCTAGGACAAGAAAAGGAAAGCGTAAAACAGTTGCTAATAAGAAAAAAGCGACTAAATAATAGTTAGGTATTATGGCAAAAGCAAATACTAAAACAACCAAGAAACGTAAAGTTATTGTTGATTCTAATGGGGAGGCCCATATCACAGCATCTTTCAATAACATTATCATTTCTTTGACCAACAAAAAGGGAGATGTAATCTCATGGTCTTCTGCAGGTAAATTAGGATTTAGAGGTTCTAAAAAGAATACACCATATGCTGCTCAAGTAGCTGCTGAAGATTGTTCTAAGGTGGCTCATGAAGCTGGTTTAAGAAAGGTAAAAGTTTTCGTAAAGGGACCAGGGAATGGTAGAGAGTCAGCTATACGCTCTATACACAATGCGGGAATTGAGGTAACAGAGATTATCGATGTTACTCCAATGCCACATAATGGATGTAGACCTCCAAAAAGAAGAAGAGTATAATTAATCAATATGGTTCGCCTTAGGCGGATTTTCACCGAAGGTGTACAAAAGATTATCGAAGGATAAGCCTTAATTCATAATCACACTTTCATAAACTTAGAAGATGGCAAGATATACAGGACCAAAATCAAAAATCGCACGTAAGTTTGGCGAAGCGATATTCGGAGACGACAAAGCCTTCGAAAAAAAGAATTACCCTCCGGGACAACACGGTAACAACCGTCGCCGTGGAAAAAAATCAGAATATGCAATCCAGTTAATGGAAAAGCAAAAAGCTAAATACACATATGGTATTTTGGAAAAACAGTTTAGAAATTTATTCGCTACTGCCAAAAGAAAAGAAGGTGTAACTGGTGAAGTGCTTTTACAATTGTGTGAATCTCGTTTAGACAATGTTGTTTACAGAATGGGTCTTTCTTCATCAAGAAGAGGGGCGAGACAATTGGTATCACACAGGCATATTACAGTAAATGGAGAGTTAGTAAACATTCCATCATATTCATTAAAACCCGGCGATGTTGTTGGTGTTCGTGAAAAATCAAAATCTGTTCAAGCTATAAATGATTCCTTGGCGAATAATAGTAGCGTTTACGAATGGATTACATGGAACAGTGAGAAGAAAGAAGGTGCTTTTGTGAGCATTCCTGAAAGACTTCAAATTCCAGAGAACATCAAAGAGCAGTTAATCGTCGAGTTATATTCTAAATAAAAACAACACTAATCCAATATGGCACTACTTAATTTTCAGAAGCCCGATAAAGTTATAATGATAGACTCGACAGATTTCGAGGGGAAATTCGAATTTCGCCCTTTGGAGCCTGGCTATGGATTAACTGTTGGGAACGCATTACGAAGAGTACTACTTTCTTCTCTAGAAGGTTTTGCAATAACTGCAGTACGAATCGATGGAGTTGAGCATGAGTTTTCGGTTATCCCGGGCGTTGTTGAAGATGTGACGGAGATAATCTTAAATTTAAAACAAGTTCGTTTTAAAAGACAGATTGATGATGTTGAAAGTGAGACAGTTTCTGTTTCGTTGAGCGGAAAAGATAAATTGACCGCTGGTGACTTTCAAAAATTTATTTCAGGGTATCAGGTTTTAAATCCAGACTTGGTTATCTGTAATATGGATGCTAAGGTTTCAATAAACCTAGAAGTAATTATTGAAAAAGGACGTGGTTACGTTCCTGCGGAAGAGAATAAAAAATCTAATGCTCCAATAGGAAGTATTGCGGTTGACTCGGTTTACACACCGGTCAAAAACGTAAAATATAGTATTGAAAACTTTAGGGTAGAGCAAAAGACCGATTATGAAAAGTTGGTTTTTGAAATCTCTACTGATGGTTCTATCCATCCTAAAGACGCTTTAACAGAGGCGGCTAAGGTTTTAATACACCACTTCATGTTGTTTTCAGATGAGCGTATCACGTTAGAAGCTGATGAGATAGCGCAGACCGAGACTTATGATGAAGAATCATTGCACATGCGTCAACTATTGAAAACCAAATTGGTCGATATGGATTTGTCAGTTCGTGCGCTAAATTGTTTGAAAGCTGCGGAAGTGGATACTTTAGGAGATTTGGTTTCTTTCAATAAGAACGACTTAATGAAATTTAGAAACTTTGGAAAAAAATCATTGACCGAATTAGAAGAACTAGTGATTAACAAAGGACTTCAGTTTGGAATGGATTTGGCAAAGTATAAATTAGATAAAGATTAAATAATCATATTTTGCTCTCCGCAATAACGGATTTGGTAGCAAGATGATAATATAGAAAAATGAGACACGGAAAGAAATTTAACCACTTAGGTAGAACAGCAGCCCATAGAAAGGCAATGCTTGCTAATATGGCATGTTCTTTAATTGAGCACAAAAGAATAAACACGACCGTTGCAAAAGCAAAAGCTTTAAAGCAGTTTATTGAGCCATTGATTACAAAATCAAAAGCTGAAAATAATCAGACTATTGAAAAAGGAACTCACAATCGTAGAGTTGTTTTTAGTAATCTGAGAGATAAGCATGCTGTAACCGAATTGTTTGGCGATGTTGCTGAGAAAATTGGTGATAGACCAGGTGGTTACACTAGAATCATTAAGTTGGGTAACCGACTAGGTGATAATGCAGATATGGCAATGATAGAGTTGGTTGATTACAATGAAATCTATAACGCAGATAAACCTGCTAAGAAAACTACGAGAAGAAGCAGAAGAGGTGGTGGAGCCAAAAAGGCAACCCCAGCACCAGTTGAAACAACAGCAACTGATGACTCAGAAGAATAGTATGTTAATTACTAGTTTAAAATACATTAAAGGATACGCTAAAACGTATCCTTTTTTTATGTTTTTTTGTTAAATTTTATTTACGATATGAAATATCACACAAGAAAAAAAGCACTTATATTATTACAGGACGGGACTATTTTTTATGGGAAAGCCGTAGGAGATAGAGAAGGAACTGCATTTGGTGAAGTTTGTTTCAATACTGGTATGACAGGTTATCAAGAGATT
This sequence comes from uncultured Croceitalea sp., assembly GCA_937969515.1. Taxonomy (GTDB): domain Bacteria; phylum Bacteroidota; class Bacteroidia; order Flavobacteriales; family Flavobacteriaceae; genus Croceitalea; species Croceitalea marina. The sequence continues at coordinate 3,407 of CALBVX010000001.1, forward strand.
TTTACAGATCCTTCATATTATGGACAGCTTATGGTGGCAACTAATGCGCATATTGGCAATTATGGAACACATGAAGATGAAATTGAATCAGATTCTATAAAAATTGCTGGTTTGATTGTCAAGAACTTCAGCTATAACTACTCTAGACCAAGCGCAAATGCTAGTTTGTTGGAATTTCTTGAAAAAAACGATTTACTGGCAATCTCTGATGTTGACACTCGGGCCTTGGTGAGTTACATTAGAGACAACGGTGCGATGAATGCGGTTATTTCTACAAGGGTTGACGATATTGAAGCTTTAAAAGCAGAATTAAAAGAAGTGCCAAGTATGAAAGGTTTAGAGCTGGCCTCTAAAGTTTCAACTAAAGAACCTTACATCTATGGTGATGAGAATGCAAAGTATAAGATTTCTGCTTTGGATATTGGTATCAAGAAGAATATTCTTCGAAACCTGGCAAAACGCGGTGCATGTGTGAAAGTTTTTCCATTCGATACTTCTAAAGAAGAAATGACTGCTTGGAACCCCGATGCATACTTTATCTCGAACGGACCAGGTGATCCTGAGCCTTTAACTGAAGCTATTGAAACTACCAAGGCCCTGTTGGAATTGGATAAGCCTTTATTTGGTATTTGTCTAGGGCATCAGGTATTGGCACTTGCAAACGGAGTTTCTACCTATAAAATGCATAATGGACATAGAGGTATAAACCACCCTATTTTAAATCTGATGACGGGTAAAGGTGAAATTACATCTCAGAACCATGGCTTTGCTATTAATAGAGAAGAGGCTGAAGCAAATGGTGATCTAGAGATTACACATACCCATCTAAATGATTACACGGTAGCCGGACTAAAGTTGAAGGGTAAAAATGTATTTTCTGTTCAGTACCATCCAGAAGCAAGTCCTGGGCCGCATGATGCAGATTATCTTTTTGATCAATTTTTCGATGCCATAAAAACAAGTGCTAACTAAAACGTTGTAGTTTATTTTTAGGTTATTATCAGGTAGTTATGTAGTTTTCTTTAAGGCTAAAAGAGCGTCCTTTCGTATCTTCGTTCTTCTTAATTTCAATCACAAATAAATAAAACAATGAGCATTATTATCAATATTCATGCGAGACAAATTTTAGATTCGAGAGGTAACCCAACTGTAGAGGTTGATGTAGTTACGGAAAACGGAGTTTTGGGCCGTGCAGCTGTTCCATCGGGGGCATCTACTGGCGAGCATGAAGCTGTAGAGCTGCGTGATGGAGGAGACTCTTTTATGGGCAAGGGTGTTGGAAAGGCGGTCAATAATGTGAATACCCTCATTGCAGAAGAGTTAGTTGGTGTTTCTGTCTTTGAGCAGAACTTTATCGACCAAGCGATGATTGATTTAGATGGTACCCCAAATAAATCAAAATTAGGCGCTAATGCTATTCTAGGTGTTTCTTTAGCTGTTGCAAAAGCTGCAGCGGAAGAGTTGGGTATGCCATTATATCGATATGTTGGTGGTGTTAGTGCTAATACACTTCCTGTTCCGATGATGAACATTATCAACGGTGGATCACATTCAGATGCACCTATTGCTTTTCAAGAGTTTATGGTGATGCCTGTCAAGGCGAAAGATTTTAGTCATTCCATGCAAATGGGAACTGAAATCTTCCATAATCTAAAAAAGGTACTGCATGACAGAGGATTGAGCACTGCTGTTGGTGATGAAGGTGGGTTTGCGCCTACTTTAGAAGGTGGTACAGAAGATGCTTTGGATACTATTGCAAAAGCTGTTGATAAAGCGGGATATAAACTAGGTGATGATGTGATGATTGCTTTAGATTGCGCTGCCGCTGAATTTTATATAGATGGAAAATATGACTATACAAAGTTTGAAGGCGATAAAGGAAAAGTAAGATCTTCTGAAGAGCAAGCCCAGTACCTAGCCGATTTATGTGCAAAATACCCTATTATCTCAATTGAGGATGGTATGGACGAGAACGATTGGGACGGTTGGAAAATGCTAACCGATAAAGTTGGTGATAAAGTGCAATTGGTAGGTGACGATTTATTTGTTACCAATGTGGAGCGTCTTTCTCGTGGTATAGAGAACGGAATTGCGAATTCTATTCTTATCAAAGTAAACCAAATAGGCACGTTGACAGAAACAATTGCAGCCGTGAATATGGCCAAAAATGCTGGGTATACCTCAGTGATGTCGCATCGTTCAGGAGAGACCGAAGATAATACCATTGCAGATTTGGCGGTTGCGTTGAATACGGGTCAGATTAAAACTGGTTCAGCTTCTCGAAGTGATCGTATGGCCAAATACAATCAACTGCTTCGTATTGAAGAAGAATTAGGTGACACTGCTTACTATCCTCAGGAAAAAGCATTTAAAATAAAGTAGAATTATTTCTATAGTGTAAAAATTGAATCATAGCCTTTCTTCTTTTAGAAAGGCTTTTTTTTGAACTATAGATAATGTATATTATGCTTCGAGACCAACTAATTATAGAAAGGATATGAATAGTTTTCTTTTTGCAGCAGCTGAGAACGATGGTATAGCCAATTGCAAAGCTGGCGGAATGGGAGATGTAGTAAGAGATGTTCCCAGACAAATCTCTGAAAAAGGAGATAAGGCCCATGTGGTTGTTCCTTCTTATGGTAGGTTACACCAACAAGGGGTCTTAAAGACCAAGTTGAACTTTTCGCTTCGCGGGATGGTTTATACTGCTGATTTGTATGAGGTTAAACCGAAAAAAGAGTATCCAAATGTCTATCATTATGTTGTTCACCATCCCGAAATAGAGGCGGGGGGTATTGCACATATTTATCATGATGACCCCGAAGAGCCTTTTTATACAGATGCTATTAAATATTTTATTTTTTGTACTGCGGTAGCCGAAGCTATAAAAAAAGGGGCCTTCGGTAAATTAGATATTGTTCACCTTCACGATTGGCATTCTAGTTTATTGCTTTTTCTTAGAGAATATCATAGAGGTTATGAGAATCTTAGAAAAATAAGATTTGTCTATAGTATTCATAACCTAGCGATACAAGGTATCCGCCCTTTTGAAGATAATTATTCTTCTTTACGAAATTGGTTTCCTGATATTCCTTTTGATGAAAAAGGCCTTATTGATTACAGGTATCAAGATTGTATTAATTTAATGGCAGTAGGCATCCGTTTGGCAGATGCCGTTCATACAGTGTCTCCCTCCTACAAAGAAGATGTAATGAAGCCAAGTTCACCACCAGAATTTATCGGAGGTGAGGGCTTAGAGAAAGATTTGCAACAGGCCGATAAAGAAAATAGACTTTTTGGTATTCTTAACGGCTGTAATTACAAGAATATTAATGTCGAAGAAAAAGGCCAAATCTATCGAAATACGGTTAAGGCCCTTTTTAGCTGGCTTCAAGAAGAGTCAAAAAAATATAAAGCTGATTTTTTGGCCCATACCGGGGAGAAAATTATGCAATATGTAGATAACGAACCAAAGTTTATTGTTTCGAGTGTAGCTCGATTAACGGAACAAAAATTCTATTTTTTTAAACGTTCTCCGGAGGCTTTCGTTGCTATCTTAAAAAAGCTAGAGAAAATAGATGGTATTTTTATCCTTCTTGGAACTGGAGCCCCAGAATATGAAGAACTATTTAGGGATATCAGTTACAAGCACAAGAACTTCATTTTCACAAACGGACAATCGGAGAATTTGATTGATTCTATGTATTTAGAATCTAATCTCTACTTTATGCCAAGCCTTTTTGAGCCATGCGGAATCAGTCAAATGCTCTCCATGCGAAACGGAAATCCCTGTTTGGTTCACCATACGGGCGGACTTATAGATACCGTTAAGCATATGAAAACAGGTTTTGGTTTTGATGGGGACTCTTATGACCAAAAGATTAAAAATATGCTTTCCACTTTTGATATTGCGTTGGATATTTTTGTAAACGATAAACCAACATGGAAAAAGATTCAAACTAACGCTAAGAAAGCACGATTCACGTGGCAAAAATCAGTAGATGAATATTATAAGGTTCTTTATAAAATGTAAACCTATTTTCTTACTTCAAGTATTGTTAAGAATTCTCCAAAATTGAAGGGCATTATTGTTAAAACCTTTCCTTTTTCGTAATTTTAACAGCTTATCATAATAACTATAAATCATTTAAATGTCGGACAAAGCAACACTTGAATTTGAAGGAAAAAAGTATGAATTCCCGGTTATAAAGGGAACGGAAGATGAGTTGGCAATCGATATTAAAACTTTGAGGGGAACTAGCGGAATCGTTACCATTGACCCAGGTTACAAAAACACAGGCTCTTGTGAAAGTGCAATTACTTTTTTAGATGGTGAAAAAGGAATTTTACGTTACCGCGGGTACTCAATTGAAGAACTTGCCGAAAAGGCTGATTTTCTTGAGGTGGCCTACCTTTTGATTTTTGGAGAGCTGCCAAACAAAGAGCAGTTGGCTGCCTTTCATTTAGATATTAAGAACGAATCTCATGTAGATGAGGAAATGAAAAAGATTTTGGACGGTTTTCCAAAGTCTGCTCATCCAATGGGTGTATTATCTTCACTTACGAGTGCCTTAGTGGCATTTAACCCTGGTTCGGTCGATGTGGCTTCCAGCGATGCTATGTACAATTCCATTGTGCGTATTCTGGCCAAGTTTCCGGTATTGGTTGCTTGGGCTATGCGCAAGAAAATGGGACTCCCTTTAGATTATGGGGACGATTCTTTAGGTTACGTTGAGAACATTCATAAAATGATGTTCAAAAGACCGAATCAAGAATATAAAAGAAATAGAGTGGTTATTGATGCGTTGGATAAGTTACTTATTCTACATGCTGACCACGAACAAAACTGTTCTACATCGACCGTGCGAATAGTTGGTTCTTCTCATGCGGGATTATTTGCTTCCCTTTCTGCCGGTATTTCGGCATTGTGGGGCCCATTGCATGGTGGTGCAAACCAAGCCGTATTAGAAATGTTAGAAGCTATTGAGGCCGATGGCGGTGATACCAAAAAATATATGGCCAAAGCCAAGGATAAATCAGATTCTTTTAGGTTAATGGGCTTTGGGCATAGGGTCTACAAAAATTTTGACCCAAGGGCAAAGATTATCAAGAAGGCCGCTGATGAAGTTTTAGGGGATTTGGGCATTAACGACCCTATTTTAGATATCGCCAAAGGACTAGAGAAAGAGGCGCTTGAAGACGAGTACTTTGTAAAAAGAAAGCTTTATCCAAATGTAGATTTTTATTCGGGCATTATTTATCGTTCGCTGGGCATACCTACGGATATGTTCACGGTAATGTTCGCTTTAGGAAGATTGCCGGGGTGGATAGCACAATGGAGAGAGATGCGTCTGCGTAATGAGCCTATTGGTAGACCAAGGCAAATTTATGTAGGTGAAAACTACCGCCCTTTTGTTGGCGTTGACAAGAGGTAGATTGCTACCTTAATAAAAACAATAAAGCTCTTTTATCTAATAAAAGGGCTTTTTTTATACCAAAAAACGAGTTTATTTTATAAAAATTTTTCAAATGCTTCAGTTGAACATTAACAATGAAACTTCGCCTTTAAAAGCTGTGGTGCTTGGTACTGCTGAAAGTTGTGGCCCAACACCAATACCTGAGGAAGCCTATGACCCTAAGTCTTTAGAGCATATTCTCGCTGGAACTTATCCTACAGAAGCTGATATGATTGAAGAAATGGAAGCCTTTGCGAAAGTATTTGAGAAGTATGGTGTAAAGGTTTATAGGCCATCTGTTTTACACGATTGTAATCAGATATTCTCTAGAGACATCGCTTTTGTAATTGGTGATAAATTGGTGCATGCCAATATTCTGCCCGATAGGGAAAAAGAGTTTCAAGCGATACAGCATGTAATAAGTGAAATAAAGCCAGAAAATATCATATATCCTCCTGAAGAAGTGCATATAGAGGGAGGGGATGTGATGCCTTGGAACGATTATATCTTTGTAGGCACGTATACCGGTTCAGATTATCCTGATTATATAACGGCCCGAACAAATAAAGAAGCAATAGAATTTTTAAAAAAACAATTCCCAAACAAAACTGTAAAGTCTTTTGAACTAAGAAAATCCAATACGAATGCCAAAGAAAACGCTTTGCATTTAGACTGTTGTTTTCAGCCTATCGGAAAAGATAAGGCCATTCTTCATAAAAATGGATTTTTGGTTGAAGAAGAGTATCAATGGCTTGTAAATTATTTTGGAACAGAAAATATATTTGAAATAACGGCTGAAGAAATGTATCAAATGTTTAGCAATGTATTTTCAATATCACCTGAAGTTGTAGTTTCCGAACGTAACTTTACTAGACTAAACAACTGGCTTAGAGGTCAAGGTTTTACCGTAGAGGAAATCCCCTATGCTGAGATTGCCAAACAAGAGGGGCTTTTACGATGCAGTACCTTGCCCTTAATTCGCGAATAAAGAAAAAGTATTTAAATGCAGATTACCAATACCATCCTAATGATTCGCCCTGTGGCTTTTCGTATGAACGAGCAGACGGCCGTAAATAATTATTTTCAAGAAGAAATAGACATAAAGAATCAAACGATCAACACAAGAGCTCAAAAAGAGTTTGACGACTTTGTAAGTGTTTTGCGCGATAGAGGAGTAAATGTAATCGTTGTTGATGATCGAAAAGAAACCGATACCCCAGATTCTATTTTTCCGAACAATTGGGTTTCATTTCATGCTAACGGTACGGTAGTGGTTTACCCCATGTTTGCTGAAAATCGCAGAAAAGAAAGACGCGAAGATGTTTTTGACATTCTTGAAGAAAAAGGCTTTCGAATAGACAATATAGTCGATTATACTTCAGCCGAGAAAGAAGGCGTTTTTCTAGAAGGTACCGGCAGTATTTTAAAGGATAGGGTTAATCAAAAGGCCTACTGTGCACTTTCAGAAAGGGCACATGAAGAATTGTTCATCGAGTTTTGCGAAGATTTTGATTGTTTTCCGGTCATATTTACTGCCAATCAAACTGTAGATGGTCAGCGATTGCCAATTTACCACACCAATGTAATGATGGCAATGGCAGAGACTTTCGCCGTTATTTGTTTGGATACCATAGATGATAAAAAGGAACGTAAAAACGTTACCGAACATCTAAAAAAAGATGGTAAAGAGATTATTACTATTACGGAAAAACAAATGCACCATTTCGCTGGCAATATGCTGCAGGTATATGGTGCGAAAGACAAACGCTTTATGGTCATGAGCTCAGCGGCATACCACAGTTTGCGCGAAGATCAAATAAGTGCTATTAAAAAGCATTGCGATATCATACACAGTTCTTTAGAAACTATAGAAACCTGTGGGGGTGGTTCGGCGCGCTGTATGATGGCTGAGGTGTTTTTGCCTAAAGCTTAGTCTGATTCTGTAACTGTAAACTCTCTAATGGCCTGGTTGGGTTCCATAATGTTGTAACCTTTCCAAAATTCAGGGTCATACTTTGCCATATAGGTCGCCTTGATACTTTTATCTTCTTTAAAACTATCAAACTGGTTTTGGTCGATAATGGTATTGTCAAAAATTACGAGTTCCCATTTATTGGTATTGGTCATTCTAAAATCAATATTTAAACGTAGTTCATTTTGTTTGTTTCTACCTTTAACATGCTTGTTTTTTTCTATGACATCTAGCGGTCTATCAAATCTAAACCAACGTCCAAAACTAAAATCCACAAATTTCAAGTCATACTTGTTATTGGAGAGTTTCGTAAAGTGCATTGAACCTTTATATAGTATTTCCCTATAAAAAATACCTAATAACCTGAAGTTTCTTAGGTTCTTAAGATTTTCAAAGTCAATTCGCATGATGGCAAAATCTTCAATATTAACAAAGATTCTTCCTTTAAAGTCTGCACCGCCCTTTGGTTTAAAATCGATTACATAAACTCCAGCGTTGTCAATATCGGCATATCCGGCAAGTTCGAATTCATACTTCCTACTTTTGTTTATGACATTTAGTTTGGTATCTTCTTCGTAAAAGACCTCACCTAAGAGTTCGTCAAAAATGTGTTTTTGTCCATCTACAAAGCCTGAGACGGTGTCTTTCTTCATTTCTTTTTCGAGTTCTTTGGCCTCTTCGGCTTCTAAATCACTCATAATAGAATCTACCTGTATTTTTTCACTGAAGATTCCTGATTTTATTTTTAAATAGGAATCAGGCTTAACGTTTTGTTTGAAGATATTCTCCATACGCTTACCCAATTCATCAAAAGAGCCGATATCTTTTTTATCATAAAGATTGGCTGCTTTTAAGACATTCACTTTATAGTCTTTTGTAGTCTTGTAGAAATCACCGAGAGCTTCCGTGTAGTGATATGAATTTCTAGGGATTATACTTGCAAGGCTATCGATAAACTCCTTGTCTAGCTCTTCAATAGAGGATTTTTCAAATCCGAAATCAACTTTTTGGATGTTCCCAAAAACCGACTGTCTCAAGAAATAACGTTGTTTTATGGGGTCATTATTTGTGTTCTGAGGTAAACGCTCTTTCATTTTGTCAATAATCTCATCAACCTCTAATTCTTTATCGAATAGGTATACTCCGCTAAGTTCAATAGCTTTTGGTTGTATGTAAATAACACTATCTAATAGGCTTTCATAGGTAAAACCCAATTTTTCATAGCCCATACTAGAGATATAGATAGAATCAAGTTTTTGCGTGGTAGCATCTAATACAAAACTAAATCTGCCTTCTTCATTAGAAATTACACCTTGGTTTTCGCCATACTGAATGGTTACATATGGAATAGGGTTTTTGGTTTTACCATCGACTACTTTTGATGAAATAGTTTGTGCTAGGCTAGATGAAACAACAGATAGGCAAAGTAATAGTGTAAGCGTGTAATATGATTTCATGTAAATTGGTTTTTTGATAAAGTGATGCATATAGATAAAGACGTTTTTTGATTGGGAATGGTTGCTTCAAAAGTCGAGCCAAGATTATTTTTTGGCAATATTTCTGATCATACCGCCAAAAATAAAATAATGCAAAGGCACTATACTATACCAGTATAACCTACCTTTTAGGCCACGTGGACGAAAAGTGGCAGTTTGATGCAACACATTGTCTTCGTCAATTTTAAATTCTAGCCAAGCTTCGCCAGGTAGTCTCATCTCGGCAAAAAGCAATAAACGTTTTCCTTTTTTGTCAGCTAAAAGAACACGCCAGAAGTCAAGGGCATCTCCAGCAAAAATTTTATCAGGATGTGTTCTTCCCCTTCTAAGTCCAACACCACCGAAAAGTTTATCTAAAAACCCTCGAATTTTCCAGAGCCAGTTGCCATAATACCAACCTGTTTTGCCTCCTATCTTCCAAATTCTTTTTAACACCCTTTTTGGGTCGTCTACTTTTAGTTTTTGTTCATCCCTAAGCACCCCAAACTTGGGAACCTGAACATACTTTTCAAGATTCTTATTAAAACGACCGCTGACCATGCTGTCTTTCCAACTACTCATAACAAGATTCTGCTCAATTTTTTTAAAGGCCATGTCAATAGCTTCTATGTAGGAATGTGGCGTAATATCTAACAGCTCAGAAAGTCTATTGTCGTTTGCAATGACCTCAATTTTCATGCTATCGACTAGGTTTAGCGCCAATTTATATGAGGTTGAGGTAACAAAATATAACCAGTATGAGGATAGTTTTGGTGTCATTACCGGTACGGTGACTATCCAATTTTTGAAACCTCTTGCCTTGGCGTATTGATGGAGCATTTCTTTGTAAGTAAGCACATCTGGCCCCGCAATGTCAAATGATTCATTATAGGTCTCTGAATTCCCTAGTACTCCCGTTAAAAACGCAATGACATCGCGAATAGCTATAGGCTGCGTTTTGGTCAAAACCCATTTTGGGGTAATCATAAACGGAAGTTTTTCGCATAGATCTCGTATAATTTCAAACGAAGAACTACCAGAACCCACAATAATTCCGGCACGTAAAACGGTAAGGCTAAAATTGCCTTTGTATAAAATCTCTTCTACATTTTTTCGAGACCAAAGATGTTTAGAAAGATTTTTGTCATTGACAATGCCACTTAAATAAATAACCTGTTTAATGTTGGTGTCTTTTACCAGGGCATTGAAATTTTTAGCGGTAATAGCCTCCATCTCATCAAAATCTTTGGTTGATGAGGTCATGGAGTGTATTAGGAAATAGGCAGCATCAATATCCTTCGGAATTTTTCCTTCCGAAACATCATCTAAAAAATCAATTTCTAAAACCTTGATCTTAGCCAGGGTTTCTTGGTCTACCGATAAACGTGAGGCGTCTCTAACGGTGCAGACAACATCGTGGCCAGCATCAAGCAATTGCGGAAGCAATCGCATACCGATATAACCATTGGCACCTGTAAGCAGAATCTTCATGATTTGGGAACTTTGAACATTTTAAAAATGGATATAAAGGGGCCTAAGGTTATTGCCAATAACAAAACAATTATGACCCAGCCAATGCTAAAATGATTTACTTCTTTTGCCATTAGTATAGCATTAAGTGAAATCACCAGAAAAATTAATGCAATGCCAAGATTGAGCCAGGTTAACATTCGAATACTTATTGCATAGATCTTTGACGCGTTTTTCTCGGTTACCTTGGTGGGGTAATTAAAGTTCCATGGCTTCATTTTAGTAGCGAGCATAGTCATTCCAAAATACATTACTAGATTTAGAATGGGCAGTACCCAAAGTGTTGATTTATTTCCAAACCCGTCAGCTTCACCTTTTATATTAAAATGGGTAGGAATAACCTCTGGCAAGCTAGAATAAAAAGAAAAAACCAAAATAAAATTGAGCGCGACCAGAAGCCAACCTGCTAAAATTAGTTTTCGGTCAAAATCATTAGGTTCTACATCAATTTTTGGATGGTTCTTAAACATTATAAATCTTCAATTGAAGTGGGGGCATTGTCTGCCTTATAGTCCAATAATTTTCTAAAATATTTTTGAATGGCCTTGGTATCTGATTGTACCTTGATAAAATAATGATCTCGATAAATAGAATATACGGCAAAATCACCTTTATAGATGGTTAATTTATAATACGGAATTACCAATGCATACGTTTCAAGTAATGATCTAAAACGAACGATAATACCCTTAGGTCGCATTTCTACATTACATGAGTTTCTGTTGTTATCTAGTATCAAAAGGTTCTGTATTTCAACACTGGTTTCTTTAATGAAAAGCTTTGGAGAACCAATTCCTCCTAGTTTTAGACGTTCTTTTAGGTTAAAGGGTTTGCCCACTTCATCATCAACCTTTTTGGTTATTTTCTTATCGTTGTATGAAACATTTAGTAACATATCTTAAAATTAGTGAAATACAGGGTTTCATGACTTTTGAATAGTCTTAATCTTATCTAAAAAGGTTAAAAAAACGTAGTTTTGCAGCTTGAAAAGGCAATTTTGATGGAGCTACAAAAGGTTTTAGAGCAAAAAGTACAACAAGCGGTCAAAGATTTATTCGAAGCTGATTTATCCTCAGTAGAATTTCAACCCACCCGTAAGGATTTTGAGGGAGATATCACCGTTGTAGTTTTTCCAATGTTACGCGTTGTAAAGGGCAATCCAGTTCAGATCGGAACACAAATAGGGGAGTATCTTGTCGCTAAAGTAACTGAGGTTTCTAAATTTAATGTAGTCAAAGGTTTTTTAAATTTGGTGATAGCGGATTCGTATTACCTAGATTTCTTCAGAACTATTTCCACAGATGCCAGCTATGGCTATGCAAAAGTAGCTTCTAAAGATGCGATTATGGTCGAGTATTCTTCACCGAACACAAACAAACCACTGCATCTGGGACATATTAGAAACAATCTTTTAGGTTATTCGGTTGCTGAGATATTAAAAGCGGCCGGACATAAAGTATACAAAACCCAAATCATCAACGATCGTGGCATACATATTTGCAAAAGTATGTTGGCGTGGCAAAAGTTTGGTGAAGATGAAACACCTGAATCTTCGGGATTAAAAGGAGATCATTTGGTCGGGAAATACTATGTAGCTTTTGACAAGGCCTATAAGTCTGAGATTCAAGAATTGGTTTCTGATGGAAAGGATAAAGAAATTGCAGAGAAAGAAGCTCCGATCCTTGTTGAAGCCCAAGAAATGCTTCGTAAATGGGAAGCAGGAGATAAGGATGTAGTTTCTCTTTGGAAAAAGATGAATGGTTGGGTATATGAAGGTTTTGATACCACCTATAAAAATATGGGAGTTGACTTTGACAAACTCTATTATGAAAGTGACACCTATCTTTTAGGACGGGATGTGGTTAAAGAAGGGCTTGAAAAAGGGGTTTTCTTTAAAAAGACCGATGGTAGTGTTTGGATAGACCTCACCGATGAAGGTTTAGATGAGAAAATCGTACTAAGATCAGACGGTACTGCGGTTTACATGACCCAAGATATTGGTACGGCAATTCAAAGGGTGACCGATTTTCCGGACATTAACGGGATGGTATATACCGTAGGTAATGAGCAAGATTATCATTTTAAAGTATTGTTCTTAATTCTAAAGAAGCTAGGCTATTCTTGGGCTGAAAAGTTATACCATTTAAGTTATGGCATGGTGGACTTACCATCTGGAAAAATGAAGAGCCGAGAAGGTACTGTAGTAGATGCCGATGATTTAATGGAGAATATGACTAGCACAGCAGCGACTATTTCTGAAGATTTGGGCAAATTGGAAGGTTATACGAAAGAAGAAAAGCAAGACCTCTATAAAATTATTGGTCTTGGTGCATTAAAATATTACATACTTAAAGTAGATCCTAAAAAACGAATTTTATTCAATCCTGAAGAGTCTGTTGATTTTCAAGGAAATACAGGCCCTTTTATTCAATACACCTACGCTCGAATTCAATCTATTTTACGAAAGGCAAATGATCTTGGTATTGCTGATTCGGTAAAAGACTTAGATGCTAGTGACTTAGCACTTCATGAAAAAGAAAAGGAGTTGTTAAAGCAGTTACAGCTTTATCCCGAAACGGTGCAATTGGCAGCTGAGAATTATAGTCCGGCACTTATCGCGAATTATACGTATGATTTGGTAAAAGGATTTAATTCTTTTTACCAACAAGTATCTATTTTGGGCGAAGCTGATGAGCAGAAACGACTTTTGCGGGTTTCCCTTTCTAGAAAAGTTGGGGAAGTTGTCCAATCCTCATTTAGATTATTGGGGGTGGCGGTTCCAGAACGGATGTGATGGAAGATTTAACAGAGATGCAAAAACAAATAGCGGCAATAACACTAGTAGTAGGTTTACTGCTTGTTTTTGTAAAGGCGCTCTATGAACGTTTTGCGCATGAACGGTTTACGTTCTTTAATCTTTTTCACCCTGTAAAGCATATAAACGCTAAAGAACGTCGCTTTATAAGTAGCTTTCTTGTTCCTTTTGAATCCTTTAGCGCAGCACAACGAAAACTTTTTTTAAAGCGTTTTACTTGGTTTAAATCAAAGAAACCTTTTGTTTTTTATGGTGATATTAAAAACAAAGAAGAAATAAAAGCCTATGTTTCCGCTTCGGCGATTTTGATGACCATGGGGCTCAAAAACTTTCGTTTTGAGAATTCTATCAATAGAATTATTATTTATCCTTCACGATATTATTCCAATATTGGGAAACGCCATCATATAGGGGAATATAATCCTCGAATGAAAATTTTGGTCTTTTCTGCCGAAGACTTAAAACAAGGATTTAAAATTCCGAATGACAATAAAAACTTAGGGCTACATGAAGTAGCTCACGCCTGGTTGTTTGAAAATAGAAGAAAGTCAACTTGGGAGGCTAGAAGGTTTAAAGTAGGTTTGATGAAATTAAGAACGGTGTTTGATTCTACCGGCTTTGAACAAAAGATGCGTGAATCTGATTATTTAAGAGATTATGCCAAAACCAATTTTATAGAATTTTTTGCGGTATTGATTGAAAGTTTTTTTGAAAGCCCTGAGCGTTTAAAAAAAGAATTTCCTGAATTGTATTTCTATGTAAAAAAAATGTTGAATTTCGCTATTGGGGATTAATTTTAAAAACTAAGCCTAAAACTCACATTAGGTGTAATGCCCAACGAGCTATTTATAACCGTTTCAATTTCGTTGTTTTCCGAAACACGGTAATATTGATTTAATATATTTTTTCGATTGGTCAGGTTCAAGACTGAAATACTTGCGCTGCCTTTTAATCTTCTGGTAATATTGAAGCCATAGTTGGCAGAGGCATCAACCCTCAAGTATTCGGGTAGTCTACTGCTATTGGGCTCTTCGTAATTGATTCTATTGGGGAATGAGGTAGTATCTAAAGCTGCATCTCCTTCTTGCGGTGCAGTAAATGGCTTACCTGTTCTATAATTAATCCCTAAGCCTAACTTGAGTTTTTTTATGTTGTAGGTGCCGGCTAAGGTTATCGCATGGCGCACATCCAAATTGTTTGGAAAAAGGTTTGGAGGAATGCTGTCAAAATTATAGTCATTCTTATTGTAGGTATAACTAAGCCAAGTACTATAATTACTACCTCTTTTATTGATTAAAAATTCAAGGCCTTTGACATCGTATTCGCCTATTTCTCCACTAAATTGATTTTGATTTTGAAAACCTTGGGTTCTGGTGCTAATACCTTGAACCTTTTTATAGAATGCTTCCAATCCGACATAAAAAGAATTTTTCTCGTAGTTAAGTCCAATAGAACCTTGCTTACTTCGTGTGATAGGTAATTCATTTTCATCTGAAAGAATCCAACGCCTTTTTTCAACACCTAAAAAGTTCTGTTCTAAGTCTATTACTTGATTGGTGGACTGACTTTTGAATTCCCCTAAGAGTTGCGCCCGTAGGTTTTTAGCTAACCTAAAATTCAAATTTAATCTAGGTTCTAACAACCATTTAGAAAAAGTATCAAGATTTTCGATGTAGTTGACACGTAGTCCGCCACTCGCAATAAGCCTATTTTCAAAAGAAGTATAGTTGATTTGTGAGTAGGGAGCGTGTATTCGAATTACACCTCTAATATTTGAGTCGAAAGGAGGTTGTGTGACATCGGTAATATTTGTTATGCCCGTTTCAATATATTGGTAGCCATTACCCCAAGATAACCAGTCAGAAATGGCGTAGGTAGAATCAAATTTCAGGGCATTTTCGATAACTGTATTTTCTTGAATGAGCAGCTGATTATTATTAAAAAAGTTTTCTGCACCTAGGTCATATCTGGACACATATACGTTTAAATGTGATGAGAATTTAGAATTCCATTGACTTTGAAGTTGTAAGCCAAGCGAAACATTGGCCTGTTCTAAAAAACTTTGTGTGGTTTCACTGGTGTTCGTATTTGTTTGTATATACCGTAAATCATTGGTCATGCCGATAAAATTGAGACGCAACTTTTGATTTTCATTAATGTCATAAAGGAGTTTTGCAGTAAAATCATAGAAAAGAAAAGTAACATCCCTATCAATATTTTCATCAATGGTTTGATTCTGCTGATTCTGTATTTCTGAATCTTGAAAAGCGCGTTCTGTAAAACTGTTATAGGTCGGTGTGTTTAAAAAATCGGTGGTCGAACGACGTGCAGAGAATTGAAAAGCTACTTTATCATTTATTGGAAATTGACCATATACATCTCCGCTAATGAGGTTTATACCTGCCCCGCCGAGAAACGAACCCTCAATATCATCTTTGGTTTGCATGCTAATAACACTACTGACGCCATCTCCATATTGTGTTGGTGTGCCATTTTTGTACAGCGTTACCTTATCGGTTAGATAAGGGTTAAAAGCAGAAATTAATCCAAAAAAATGACCAGATTGATACATTTTAATTCCGTTCCATAGTATAAGGTTCTGATCATTTGTACCCCCTCGGACATTGATATCGGAAACAGTTTCATCAATACTCTTAACACCGGGTAATGCCTGAACCGATTGTAGTACGTCAGGTTCAATGAGGCCCGGTAATATTCCTAACTCCGCAGTATTCAATGTAATGCTAGCGTCGGCTTGTTTTACAAGACCCGAAGTCAGAAATTCATAAACCACGACCTCTTCGAGCCTTTCTAAATTTTCATCAAGTAAGATGTTCGTACACTCAGTGGTATCCGCTAGGTCGTCGATGGCAATGTACCTTGTTATATAGCCTAGGTATCGAACTTTGAGCGATGCGTTTCTTGGGATATCATTAAGTGAAAAATTACCGTTTGAATCGGTCACAATAGCTATTTCGCTTCCTAAAACTTCTACAGTAGCCCCAGGTATGGTATTTTGGGCATAATTGTCTAATACGTTTGCACATATCGAGACCAAAGAACTTTTTGTTAAGGTGTAATAGCGCTGGTTTAATTTTTCAATCTTTAACTTCGTCTGGGTTTCAAGCGCTGTGATAATGGAGTTTAAATTATTGAAGTTCGGAACAGTTATTTTCACTCCGAAAAGATCTTCGTCAACAAACGAGAATTTAATAGCATACTTACTTTCGAGTTCCGTTAAATAAGATTTAAGGGATACCTCGTTTTCTTCTTGTGCCAAAATAGATGGTATTGACAATAAGAAAAATAACGAAAAAAGAATTTTGACTAAAGTGCTACGGAGTGTTCTCGCCATAGAAAAGCACATTATTACCCTCTAATTTATAATTAATCTTTGAAGGAGTACTTATACTTTCTAACGCAATTTTTATGGCTGTGTTGCTAAAGCTTCCAGTAAATAATTGATTATCATTAATATTTTCTGTTTCAACTTTAACATTGAACTGCCTTTCGAACTCTGCCAAAACATATTTCAAGGGTATGCTTTTAAAAGAACTCTCATTGTTTACCCATGATGGTTGACCATTTTTTATGGCAGTATCATCCATTACTTTTCCATTGACTACGAGAAAAGAAGTTCCTGCCGGTAATTTCCGTTCTTTGTTGTTATATAGAACACTTACCAAACCTTCGTAACAAGTAACTTCAAAAAAATCAGTTCTATTCTCAACATTAAACTGGGTTCCTAAAACGGATACAGTACCTGATGCGGTCGAAACCGTGAATTTTTTTCCTTTGGCTACCTTAAAGAATGCTTCGCCATCTAGTTCAACATTTCTTTCTTTAGTCCATTTCTTTTCGCTGAAAGAAATTTGAGAGTCTGCATTTAATATTACCTGAGAATTATCTGGTAATTGCACTTCCGTTCTTTCGGCAAGCTGCGTGCTGTATGATTGGTCAAGCGTATTCAAAAAGAAGTAAGAGCCCGCTAGTAATATGGCAATAGCTGCTGCAACCCTTAAAAATGATTTAAAGGGACGCAATTGAACTACTTTGGTTTCGAGAAAATCTTGAGCATTTTTAAAGTTCTCATAAGCATTGTCCGCATCAAAATCAGGTGCTTTCAATTGCTTTGAAACCTCAGAGATTCTTATATATGAGGCATACTCATCAGATTTTTTAAATTCTGAGAGCTCTGCTTCGGTAAGCTCGTTATTGAGCCATTTTGCTAAATAATTTTCTTGCATAACACTATGCTTTATGTCTTTATAACAATCTAGTAATCAAAAACCCTACTTTTTTTTTCGTAATCAGTAATCAGTTGTCACTTATCTTATCGCTTATCACTTTCAATTTTCAACCAAATCATATCCCATCAATCTTTTCCCTTAGCGTTTTTAATGCCAAATGCATTCTTTTTTCAATCGCCTTAATACTTACTCCTTCCATTTCTGCTATTTCTGCATATTTTTTTCCATCAATACGATTCAAAAGAAAAGTGGTGCGTTGGTTTTCTGGTAAAGTATTTAAGGCCTTATCTAATTTCTGTTTAAATTGTTTTTCTTCCAAAACGAATTCAGGAGACTCGTTGGAGATCGAATTGGAATACATATCTGCATATTTTAGGCGAACCTTTTCTGCCTTTATAACATTTAAATATAAATTGTTGGCAACGGTATATAAATAAGACTTTGCTTTCTCTGGAGTTACCTTGGCACAATTCTCCCAGAGTTTTACAAATGCTTCCTGTACGGCATCATTTGCTTTTTCTTCATTTCCGAACTTATAATATATATAGTTGAAAATCGTTTTAGAATTAGCTTTAAACACGGAGCTAAAGATTTGCTCCTCACATACGTTGCTCATTTAGAAAGGTATCGCTTGGCTTGCTCAAAGATATTTTAAAAAAAATTAAAAAAGAGGTAGGGTATTTTTAAGCTATGTTGTTTTACTAGCAAATAAGCAATGAATAAATCCAAATCATTATGAAAAAGATAATCAAAAACTTAATGTATCTAGGGCTTTTTAGCATGGCTCTAATTTTTAACTCTTGTCAAGAAGAGTTCGAAGAAGTAAATGGCGGCAGCGACCAAGAAACTATAACAGCAAGTTCTACGACAGCAAGCTTGATAAAGAACACTTCTACAAAAGATGGTTCTTTTGATAACATTGTTGATGGCGCAAGTTGTTTTGCAATCAACTTTCCATATACCGTTGAGGTAGCAGGAATTCAAATAACTATTGATTCCATTGAAGACCTTCATTTAATCGAAGAAATCTTTGATGAATTCGATGATGATGAAGATATTTTAGAAATAATCTTCCCTATTACGATTACACTAGGTGATTTTACAGAAATCACTATTGAAAATAAAGAAGCGCTCCGTGAGCTAATTGCCGAATGTACAGAAGGCGAGGATGATGATATTGAGTGTATCGATTTTGTTTACCCTATTACTCTTTTCACTTTTGATGTTAACGAACAGCAGACAGGTTCAGTTATCATTAACAGTGATAAAGAGTTAAGAAGATTCTTTGAAGGTCTTGAAGATGATGACCTGGTAAGTATTGATTTCCCCATCACATTAAAAAAGTTTGATGGTACCGAGGTTATGGTAAGTAACAATGCTGAACTGGCTGCGGCTTTAGATGCAGCTAAAGACGAATGCGATGAAGATGATGACAATGATTATAATGATGACGACTTTAGTGAAGAAAGATTAGACGCTTACTTGGTAGAATGTCCTTGGTTGGTTCGTGAACTAAAAAGAGATGGTACAGATCAAACAGATCAATATTTCGAGTACCTAATGAACTTTACCGAAGATGGAGCGGTGACTGTTAGAGATAGAGAAGGTAATATGCTAACTGGCGAGTGGGAAACAAGTATTTCTGACCATGGAGTTGTATTGGATTTAGAGTTTGAAGTTCTTGTTGACTTTAACTTACAGTGGTTGGTTTATGAGGTAGGCGAAGGTAGAATAAAACTTTTTGGAGATGATAACAACAAAATCATTCTTAAGCAATATTGTGAAAATGACACCAATGGCGAGGATCCAAACACCCTTAGAGAGATTTTAAAGGAGTGTGAGTGGATTATTAAAAGAGTGAAGAATGAAGGTGTAGAAATTGATAGACTTTTAGGTTACGAATTTAAATTTATGGCTGAAGGTGTTGTAACCTTAAGTAATGGAATAATGGTTTCAGAGGGTACTTGGGAAGTTGGTCTGAATGCCGAGATGAAACTTGCCTTACTGATAAGCTTTGGTGACGAGCAAGCCGTTAATTTCAACTGGCCGTTACGAGAACTTACCAATGAAAGATTAAAGTTCGAAGTTGATGGTACTGATTACGAATTGGTCTTGCAACGTGTTTGTGATGACAATGCTGGTGATGCCGATGTTTCTGAAATTAGAAATATCATGTTGGGTGGTCAATGGAATGTGGCACTATATAGCGAAGGCGCAGTTGATATGACCGCAGCATATAACGGAGTTGATTTTAGCTTCTCTAACATGCACCAAGTGGAATTATCTGTAAATGATGATCCTTTCTTGACAGGGCTTTGGCGAGTTATAAGGAACAAAGACCAAGAGTTGAAGTTTTACTTGAATTTTGATGAAGATGGTATCTATGGCGACCTTACAGATGATTGGGATATTATTGAAGTATCGTCTGATAGAATAGAACTTATGAGCGTGAGTGGTGGAGATGGTTCTGAAGACTTTTTAGTATTCGAAAAAAGAGTTTAAGTTTTTGCCCCACATCAATTTAAAAAGGACGACTTGAAAAAGTCGTCCTTTTTCTTTTTGCAAAAATTCAACCTAGACTTTGGCTATCAGTAATCCAAGAGTTATTCTTAAATTTGTGCTTCTTCAAAAAAATGATGTAAGCGCATGTTCGATAATTTAAGCGAGAAACTAGATAAGGCATTACACGTACTTAAAGGACGTGGTCAAATCACTGAAATTAACGTGGCGGAGACCATGAAAGAAGTCCGCAGGGCTTTATTGGATGCCGATGTTAATTTTAAGATTGCAAAAGAATTTACAAATACCGTAAAAGAAAAAGCCTTAGGTCAAAATGTTTTGACCAATCTACAGCCTGGCCAGCTAATGGTTAAAATCGTTAAAGATGAATTAACCACCTTAATGGGTGGTGACGCTGAAGAGTTAAATTTAACGGGTAGCCCTTCGGTGATTCTAATGTCTGGTTTGCAAGGTTCGGGTAAAACCACTTTTTCTGGTAAACTGGCCAATTATCTTAAGAATAAGAAGACTAAAAAACCGCTTTTGGTAGCTTGTGACGTGTATCGTCCTGCGGCAATTGATCAGTTACATGTTGTTGGCGAGCAAATAGGTGTAGAAGTATTCTCTGACCGTGATAATAATGACCCTATTGCCATTGCAAAAGCGGGTGTTAAACATGCCAAAGAAAACGGTTGTAATGTTGTTATCATAGATACCGCAGGTCGTTTGGCCGTTGATGAAGCAATGATGGATGAGATTTCAAACATCCATAAGGCCATCAACCCTCAAGAAACCCTTTTTGTTGTAGACTCCATGACGGGGCAAGATGCTGTTAATACAGCAAAAGCGTTTAATGATATATTGAATTTTGATGGTGTTATTTTAACCAAATTAGATGGTGATACTAGAGGTGGTGCTGCAATATCCATAAAATCTGTAGTCGACAAGCCTATAAAGTTTATCGGTACCGGTGAAAAAATGGAAGCGATAGACGTTTTCTATCCTTCACGAATGGCCGACCGTATTTTAGGTATGGGTGATGTGGTATCACTGGTTGAACGTGCACAAGAACAGTTCGATGAAGAACAGGCACGTAAGATCCAAAAGAAAATCGCTAAGAACCGTTTTGGTTTTGACGATTTTTTAAGCCAGATCCAGCAAATCAAGAAAATGGGGAACATGAAGGACCTTATGGGAATGATTCCTGGTGCTGGAAAAGCGCTAAAAGGCCTTGATATCGATGATGATGCATTTAAACATATCGAAGCTATAATACACTCAATGACCCCAGATGAGCGTTCAAATCCCTCAAAATTAAATTCAAGTAGAAAGAAACGTATAGCTGCGGGCAGTGGTAGAACCATACAAGATGTAAATCAGCTTTTGAAACAATTTGAGCAGATGAGTAAAATGATGAAGATGATGCAAGGTGGTGGCGGTAAAAAAATGATGCAAATGATGCAGAATATGCGTTGATTTGTTAGTAGTTAGTAGTAAGGAAAAACTATAAAAATTAAAATGGAGATTCTTGACGGTAAAAAAGTATCGAACGATATCAAAAATGAAATTGCGGCCGAGGTTGCAAAAATGAAGGCGAATGGTGAAAAAGTACCACATTTGGCCGCGATAATAGTGGGTAATGATGGGGCTAGCTTAACCTATGTCGGCAGCAAAGTAAGGTCGTGCGAGCGTATCGGGTTTGAATCTACGTTGATTAAGATGCCCAGCACTACTTCAGAGCAAGAATTATTGAAAAAAATCGATGAGCTTAATAAGGATGAAAACATAGACGGTTTTATTGTTCAGCTTCCTTTACCAGAGCAAATAGATACGCAAGAAGTAATAATGGCCATTCATCCTGATAAAGATGTAGATGGATTTCACCCTGCCAATTTTGGAAAAATGGCATTGGATATGAGCACCTTTATCCCTGCGACCCCATTTGGTATTTTAGAACTTTTAGAGCGTTATAATGTTGATACCAAAGGAAAGCATACCGTTGTTATCGGTAGAAGTCATATTGTAGGTCGACCTATGAGTATTTTGATGGGGCGTAAGGGTTGGCCCGGTAATTCTACGGTTACCTTAACTCACAGCCATACGAAAAACATTACACAAATTATATCACAAGCGGACATTGTTATTTCTGCGTTGGGAGTGCCTAATTTCTTAAAGGCAGAAATGGTTAAGGACGATGCGGTTGTTATAGATGTAGGTATTACCCGCGTGCCTGATGAGACCCGTGAACGAGGATACTACATTACAGGTGATGTTGATTTTGAAAATGTGAGCAAGAAAGCTTCTTATATTACTCCAGTTCCTGGCGGCGTTGGACCAATGACCATTGCCATGTTGCTTAAAAACACCTTGTTGGCCAGAGAGCGCCATAGAATGCGTAGGTAAGTCAATTGATTTGGTTTGGTGGTAGAAACAGTATTATAATTAGTATCTTTTAGTACTAATTTCAACCAGCCATGAAAACCCGTTTTTTACTCGTATTTCTCTGTATAGCGTTATTAAGTTCTTGTAATACCGCCGAGATAAATAATAATCTTATAAATGTTTCTTTTGCTGAAAGTGCAAGTGATAAGGCCTTAGATGGCCGTCTTTTATTGATGCTTTCCACAAATAATGAGAAAGAACCTCGTTTTCAGATAAATTCAGGGTTAACAACACAACTCATTTTTGGGGTTGATGTCGAAAATATGAAAGCAGGTGATGAAATCAGTTTCGATGATTCCGTATTCGGATTTCCGTATGCTAGTTTAAGAGATGTCCCGCAAGGCGAATACTACGTTCAGGCTTTATTGCATACCTATGAAACTTTTAATCTTGAAACCGGGCACACGGTAAAATTACCCATGGATAACGGTGAAGGCCAACAATGGAACCGCTCTCCAGGAAACGTGTACAATGAACCATTTAAAATTACGATTGGTGATAATGGAATTCAAGACTTAAAGATATCCATGGATAAGGTAATTCCGCCTATTGAAGAGGCAGAGGATACCAAGTGGATTAAGCACATTAAAATAAAATCTGAAAAGCTTTCGAAGTTTTGGGGTCGAGATATGTATTTAGGGGCGCATATTTTATTACCAAAAGGTTTTGATGAACATCCTGAGGCGAAATACCCGCTAATGGTTTTTCAGGGTCATTTTCCTTCCGATTTTGGAGGATTTAGAACTACTTCGCCAGATCCTGACACAAAACCTGAATTTTCGGCCCGTTTCAATGTAGAGGGCTATAATATTGTTCAGCAACAAGAAGCCTATGACTTTTATAAGCGGTGGAACGAACCTGATTTTCCGCGTTTTTTGATTATTGAGATTCAGCATCCGACCCCTTATTATGATGATTCATATGCGGTCAATTCTGCCAGTCAGGGGCCTTACGGAGATGCAATCACTTACGAGCTTATTCCGCATATAGAAAAAGAATTTCGAGGCATGGGCGAAGGTTGGTCACGATTTTTGTATGGTGGTTCTACGGGCGGATGGGAAGCCTTGGCGGTACAGGTAAAATATCCTGAAGAATACAATGGCTGTTTTGCGGCTTGCCCTGACCCAATTGATTTTAGGGCCTATTGTTTAACCAATATCTATGAGGATAAAAACGCATACTACTATGAGAGCGACCATAAAAAATTGGAAGTGCCGGCCCATCGTGATTACCTAGGTCAAATAAGTTCCACCATAAAAGATGAAAACCATTTAGAATTGGTTTTAGGGACAAAATCAAGATCAGGACAACAATGGGATATTTGGGAGGCTACCTATTCTCCGCAGAATAACGAAGGATATCCAGAACGGATATGGGATAAAAAAACCGGTGATATCAACCCGGAAGTTGCAGCATACTGGAAAGAGAATTTTGACCTGCGACATATTTTAGAACGGGATTGGGATAAGCTTGGAGATAATTTAAAAGGCAAAATTCATATCTATTGCGGAGATATGGATAATTATTACCTGAACAATGCCGTGTATCTCATGGAAGATTTTTTAGAGCAGACTACAGATCCTTATTACGATGGCGAGGTTTTATACGGAGATAGGGCCGAACATTGTTGGAATGGTGACCCAGAACTGCCCAACCATATCACGAGAATGCGGTACAACTCTATGTACGTACCAAAAATCATGAATCGTATTGCCGAAAGTGCCCCGGCAGGTGCAGACCTAACAAGCTGGAGGTATCAATAAACATAAATAAACAAGCAAATGAAAGAAATGAAGTTTTCGCTCTATTTACTTATAGTAGCTATGTTAGTGGTTTCCTGTAAAGAAGAAAAGAAAGAAACAAAAAAGGTTGAAAAGCAAGAGGTTGCTGGGAATGATTGGGTGTATCTTTTTGATGGCACCAGTACCGATGGTTGGCGTGGTTACAATGGAAAGACCTTGCCACCGGGATGGGTTGTGGAAGATAGTACGCTTACCTTTAAAATAGATTTAGGACTTGAGCAGGATTATGAGGGTGGAAAAGACATTATTTATGCCGCCGAGGAATTCGACAATTTTGAGCTGTATCTAGAGTGGAAATTGCCCGAGGGCGGTAACAGTGGAATCTTTTACCATGTAAAGGAAGGTTATGACGGCCCACCTGTGGTCTCGCCAGAATATCAATTGATAGATGATGAAAACTATGCCAATATTCATGACTTAACGGGGTATAATTCCCAGTTTGATTCTGAAAATCCAGAATTGCTACAAGACTGGCAAAAGACTGGGGCGGATTATGCCATGCATGTGGCCGATGAATCTCAAAAAAAGCTAAACCCTGTTGGGGAGTGGAATTCTTCAAAGATTGTTTTTACGCCAGAGAAAGTGGAGCATTGGCTCAATGGTAAAAAGTTATTGGAATTTGAACCATGGTCCGAAGATTGGCACAAAAAGAAAAACTCTGGAAAATGGGACAACGCTCCTGATTATGCAAAATTTAAAACTGGTTTTATAGGATTGCAGGATCACGCAAGCCCTATTTGGTTCAAAAACATAAAAATTAAAAGACTATAAAAAACCAACTAAAGATGAAAAAAAGAGAATTCTTAAAAAAGTCCGGTTTATTTGCAGCTTCTACTGCCGTTATTCCTGCAGTGACGTTTTCTTGCAAAGAAAAAGAAAAGAAAACCATTTTAAAAGCGAAAGAACGCATACGTACTGCCCATATTGGCGTCGGAAATATGGGTGCTGAGGATTTACGGGATATTTCATCGCATGCTAAAGTTGATGTGGTCGCCTTGTGCGATGTTGATTCCAATAAACTGAAAGAAGCCGCAGAAAAGCATCCTAATGCTAAGTTATATGCCGATTACCGAAAAATGCTTAGTGAAATGGCCGATGAGATTGATGCGGTCATTATTTCTACCCCAGACCATACCCATGCACCCGCTTCTTTAATGGCAATGAATTTAGACAAACCTGTGTATTGCCAAAAACCCTTAACGCACCACGTTTCCGAGGCTAGACAAATGCGAAAATTGGCCAAAGAGAAGAATTTGGTGACGCAGATGGGGATACAGGTACATTCGTTTTACGATTATAAGTTGGCAACACTATTGATCCAGTCTGGAATTATTGGTAAAGTGCATACCGTTCATGCCTGGTCGCCTAAAAATTGGGGATATGATGGCCCCGCTCCAGAAGGGAATGACCCTGTTCCAGAAAATCTGGATTGGAACCTTTGGTTAGGCACTTCGGCAGAACGTCCGTATAAGAATGATATTTACCACCCTGGTAATTGGCGAAAATTAGTGGACTATGGTTGTGGTACTTTAGGGGATATGGGGGTTCATATTTTTGACACGCCCTACAATGCCTTGGCATTGGATGTACCTAAGACCATAACCAATAATTGTAGGGAACCCAATGGATTTGGTTTCCCCGAAAATAATGTGGTAACATACCAATTTCCGGGCACCAAATATACCACGGATGAATTTAAATGGATTTGGTATGATGGCCCTGGGGCGCCAGAAAACCATGAAGATTTGGTGTTGCCCAATGCGGTCGCAAGTGCAGAAAGTAGCCCCCAAGAAGATGAATCCATGGAAGATAAAATAGCCTTGAACGCTAAAGTTGCAGAAGAAGGAAAATTGCCCGATCAAGGCGCCATGTTTGTGGGTGAAAAAGGGCGCTTGTTATTGCCCCATTTTATGCAATTACCTATGAAAATTGTTGATGGAGAATATGTGGATATCTCAGCAGAAATCGCAGCTGTTGAAAAGGCTAATAATATGGGGGCACCTATCCGTGATTATGCATCTGAAGGGCCGAAACATTACCACCAATTTATAGATGCCTGTTTAGGAAAAGATGAGGTTACCGCTCCTTTTTCGTATGCCGCTCGGTTAACAGAAACCATACTCTTAGGGGTCATTGCAGGGCGTTTCCCTAACAAAACCTTGCATTGGAATAACGAAACAGCAAAGTTTGATGAAGAGGAGGCAAACCAATATTTAGATTCCCCGTATCGTGAGTTTTAATTTTTGTCATTCTTGCGAAGGAAGGAATCTATATGCTAAAGCTTAATTAAATTAGTTACTCATATAAAATATATATGATCAATAATCATATTCGCTTGTTGTGCTTCATTAAGACAAACCAAAATAAACAATGATAAAATTCTTTCGAAAAATCAGGCAAACGCTACTCTCCGAAAACAAATTCAGTAAATATCTAATTTATGCAATTGGAGAAATTATTCTAGTGGTTGTTGGAATTTTAATTGCTCTTCAGATAAACAACAGTAACCAAAATCGTATCAATACAATTGCCGAAAAGGACACCTTAGCAAGTTTAAAACAAGACTTGAATTCAGCGTTGTTCCAATTAGAATCTAAAATTGAGCAAAATAATTTACACAGGACTTCAGATTCCTTAGCCCTAGAGACTATACACAGGAAAACTATTCCAACTGATAGTATTCCAAAATTGCTGCTTACACATATTTACACACCAACATTTGATCCAGAATTAGGAACCTTGAAAGAAATTTTGAATACTGGTAAAATGGCAATTATAAAGAGTGAACAACTTAGAAATCATATTTCTTCTTGGAACAAGTATATGGATGAACTAGATGAAGTAGATAATCGATTAATTTATCTAGATGATAATATTAAAACTCCTTTATATTCCAAGCATTTACCTTATCGTAATTCATTAAGTATTGTTATTAATCCAAGTACGAATGACCTTTTGAAAAGTAGATTTGAGAAATCCAATTTTGAAATAGACATAGAATCCTTTTTTTATACCTTAGAATTTGAGAATATGCTTAGTAATTACTATTTCTATGGAACTCTCCAAAATACTAGATTGAATGATGTTAAAAATAAAATGTTAGAAATGATTACTATAATTGACAAGGTTCTAACTAATGATTGAATCCTTAATACTTGTTTATAAATCCTTAAAATAAAATATAATTGAGATTTTTTAAATGGAAAAAGAGGCAAGGGGAATTGCTGGACGTTTTAAAGATGAATTATAAAATTAACGAAAGCACAACAATGTACATGACGATCATGCTCCTAACGTCGCACGCCGCATGTACTCAACGTTGTGTTTAATTATCAAAAACAAAAGTGCTTAAACTTAATCACAAGCTAAATCAGGGAAAAAATCAGCTTTTTGGGCAATTCAAACTCCCATATTCACTCAATGGCCATTCGCACAATCGACCAAAATTAGTTGACGAAAATGATACTAAAAAGGTTGAACATCTAATTGGGCATATTTTTATCGGATATCTCCGTCAAATTGAAAAAAAACAGATTTCGCACTTCTTCCCAAACGACGATGATGGACATAAAAACCCTGACTTATTTCTAAGTACTGAGGGAAAACATATTGGAGTTCAGGTTACACAATTTGTGATTCGGGATTATCTAGCCAGATTTAATCAAGCAAAAAATATTTGTGAAAAGCTATCTGACTTTATAACTGAAAATTATAATCCTCCAATAAAAATTAACATTCAAATATGTACCCCATGGGATAGTGATGCAATTCCACAAGGAAATATTAAAACCTATAAAAAACTAGCAAAGGTCATTGCAGAGAGCATTGAAAAAAATATTGAGCATTTAAAGTCAAAGAACGAATATTTGAATTTTGATTTAAACAAAAATGATTTTAAGAATATAGCTGAAAGCTACAATCTATATCCAGTACCAGAACGGTACAAATCAAATTATTTTGGGAGAAATAATATTTTTATTGACTATGGGTTTGACTATGTATTAATTCATGAAGAGGACATAAAAGA
The DNA here is from genome assembly GCA_937969515.1 of uncultured Croceitalea sp. Lineage (GTDB taxonomy): Bacteria > Bacteroidota > Bacteroidia > Flavobacteriales > Flavobacteriaceae > Croceitalea > Croceitalea marina. Next base: position 31,675 of record CALBVX010000001.1, read on the forward strand.
AACTGCTGAAAAAATATATCAAAGCAAGAATGGAGGTAACTCGGAAATTCTAGTAATATGGGGAGATGAACTACATTTTCATAATACAACACCTAACATTATCACTGAATTAAAAAAAGTTTTTAACGACACCAGCTTTAAATCAGTCTACTTTCTCGGACGCTATAACCTGAAAGACATTAAAGAAAAAAGATACAACTATCACAAAATAAAATAACTACACACAACAACGGCTATAATTCATCAAGCCAGAGGCGTGACGAAATCACGGCCTGGATCGTTAAAAATCTAAATAGCTGAAGTATTTATTTTACAAAAAGCTGGTTCATGTCCTTAAAAGCCTTAAACTCCAAGGCATTACCCGCTGGGTCTAAAAAGAACATAGTGGCTTGCTCTCCTACCTCCCTTTAAAACAAACATAAGGTTCAATAACGAATTTTACCCCTTTGGAAGTAAGTTCTTTTGATAAAGAAACAACAAATTTAAACTCCAACGCCGCGGCGCTCATACCTTTCAGAAATTAGTAGCTATACTATAAACAGGTCATTTATCGGTCAATATTTGCATTTTCCTTTCGTCTGGTTTAGGCATCTTTAAATACTAAAAATCAATATACTACGTTTTATACTTCCTTGTCGTAAAGACATTAGAGCGGCAATTAAAAAGCTGCAGATTAAACCTTTTAAGGTAGGTTTAGTCTAACTTTAAAAATACCCAAATCAATATGACTAAGCCGATTTATTTTTCAATTCTATTTTTATGTGCCTTTTTATTCTTTTCCTGTAGTTCAGATGGAGAGCGAGATGAATTTGAAGTAATCGAGGAAGCTGCATTAAATTTACCGGCAGATTCATTTGATTATGTAAGTTTAAATCTACCAGCTCATTTTACAACAAATGTAGCTGGGCAGCCTTTGCCAACCTCTATTTCTGGTTTAGATAATACGCCAACCGATAACCCAATTACTAATGAAGGTGCCACCCTTGGGAGAGTACTTTTTTATGATAAAAAATTAAGTGCTAATGGTACTATTGCCTGTGCTTCTTGCCATATACAGGATAAAGGTTTTTCAGATGATGAAATATTAAGTATTGGTTTCGATGAAGGATTAACAGGCAGGCATTCTATGACGCTAATTAATTCAAGGTTTTACCAAAGGGGTCGTTTCTTTTGGGATGAAAGAGCCAGTACGCTAGAAGAACAGGTGCTAATGCCTTTTCAGGATCCTGTGGAGATGGGAATGACTTTGGAGGAGGTCGTAAGCACTGTAGCGGCACAAGAATATTATCCTGAGCTATTTGAAAGTGCGTTTGGCTCACAAGAAGTGAGTAGTGAAAACATATCGAAAGCATTGGCTCAATTTGTAAGGAGTATTGTTAGCTATTCAAGTAAATATGATGAAGGCCGAGCATCGGCAGCCTCGCCAGGTGCCAATTTCACCAATTTCACGGATGAGGAAAATTTAGGCAAAAATTTGTTCTTTCAAACCATTCCTAATGGTGGTGGTGCTTGTTTTGGCTGCCATACAACAGAAGCTTTTGTTAGTGCCAACCCAGGGCCACAAAATAATGGACTTGATATAGCTTCCGTTACGGATTTGGGTGCAGGTGATGTATTCACGAATTCTATTTTTGTTGGTCGCTTTAAGACCACAAGTTTGAGAAATATTGAATTAACGGCGCCGTATATGCACGACGGTAGATTTGGCAGTTTAGAAGAAGTAGTTGAGCATTATAATAGTGGTATTCAAAACCACCCAACGCTTTCACCAGCTTTAATAGATGATAACGGCAATCCTGTGCGGTTAAATTTTACGGAAGCGGAAAAAGCCGCTTTAGTGGCATTCTTAAAAACACTAACAGACGATAGTGTTAGCAGTGAGGCTAAATGGAGCGACCCTTTTAATTAACCTGAGGTCGATATAAAACCTTAACCTTTGTGCTCGAAATAACAACGAAAA
>CALBVX010000002.1 GCA_937969515.1 uncultured Croceitalea sp.
AATACCAGCGGCCCTTGAACTGCCCATTGTCCGCCGCCACTGGGCACAAAAATGTTAACTAGGCCAGCACTGAAAAAAGTAAAAATTGGTAAGGTGGTAGTCGTACTTACGGATACAAAAAAATCAGAGATTTGATTGATCATACCGCTGCTTCCCATAATGCCCATAATTCCAAAATACAATGGAAACTGAATAAGGATACCCGAAACATCACCAATGGCTTCTTCAACACCAAGTAAAAAGCTCTTAAAATTTCCGTGGAGTATGATTGCCAGACCGAACATAAAAAAGTTGAGCATATTCGGGGTGATATTTAGAGTGCGTATTGCAGGTAAATATTGAATTAGAAAAACACTTAATATCAAAATGCCAAATAGCATTGAAAAGCTCTTTGAATGGTCTAATTTTTCGGCTCCTATATGATTTTCCTTATCTGAAGACTTAAATTGATATTTATTAAGTGCTATTGTACTCGGGGCAACTCTTTTCCCTAAAAAATACACCAAAAATGAAATTGCAACCAAAACCGTGAAAAATATACTGAGGTTCGAATAGCTAAAGACCGTAAGTGCAGTAGAAACGGACTCTGGAAAATGGTCCACAATATCCATAGTTGTGATATTTTCTAGTAACTCTTTAAGGTGACCGGCTTCAGAAACTTTGATGGGAGCCGATCCGCTAATGCCCCCGTGCCATACCATTAACCCTACATAACCGCATGCACCTATTAGAGGGTAGTTGATCGGTATATTATTTTCTTGGGCATATTCGCCAACCTTTCTCGCGAGGATTGCGCCAAAAATAAGTCCTAGCCCCCAATTGAAAAAAGATACCAGCATTGTTGATAACGCAACCAAAACTGCGGCATTGGAAGTATTTTTAACATATTTAGTGATGCTAAGAATCAAGCGCTCCATGGGCTTGCTCAAAACCAATACATGCCCCAGCACCAGAATCAACATCATTTGATAAGCAAATACCAAAAGACCGTTATTCCAGATTCCATTCTCCCAGTACGAAAAAATAGCAACTATGTAACTATCTCCCGTAGTATTTTCAGTAAAAACAATGGCAAGAATTATTGTAAGTAATGTCAATAACACTGCAATTGTAAAGGGTGAAGGCAAATACCTTCTAAACAGATGTGTTATAAGCTTGGTGATGGCCATTCCTTAGAACGGAAGGTCGTCGTGGTCTTCTTCATTAATATTGTCAGCTGGCTCAAAGGCTTCCATTGGTGGAACGGGAGGCATGTTTTCAGTTGTATTTTCTTGTTGAAGATTTTCTATGCGCCACCCTTGAACAGAGTTGAAATATTTTGTTTCACCCTGAGGATTTACCCATTCTCTGCCTCTTAGATTGATACTAACTTTAACCATTTGTCCGTCAGCATAGTTGTTCAGCAGGTCGCATTTGTCTTGAACAAATTCAACCAAAATATGTTGCGGGTATTGCTCTTCGGTAGTAACCACCAACTCTCTTTTTCTAAAACCATTATTACCAAAAGTTTTAGTTTCCCCGATCATTTTTATTCTTCCCTGAACTTCCATGTGTGTCGCTTTAGTATAAGATTCAAAAATACATGAAAAGCATCACTTTTAGAAAAGAGTTTATGAACTCCTTTTCAACAATTCCAGTCTTTTTGCGTTATCTTTAAATACAATATTGACCTTTTAATGGAATTCAATCCAAAACGCAGGACTTCGAATATCATTTTACTGATTTCAGCATTCGTTATTGTAAGCCTCATTCTGTGGAACACTAACATTTTCTTTGAAAAATTTAAGCAAGAAGAACGCTTGAAAATAGAAAATTGGGCGGCGGCCCAAGCTGAAATTGATAATTCTCCCGTTGATCAAGAATTAGGGAACCTGCCCGTACAAATTTTACAGAACAACTCATCTACTCCCATGATTTTAGTCAATAAAGATGGTACTGTAAAAACACACAACATGCCAAAGGAGCTAGAAGAAGACTCTATAAAGCTTCAAAAGAAAATAAAAAAATTCAGCAAAGAGAATGAACCTATAGCCATGTCTTATAAAGGCGAAGAGCTAGCTATGTTATATTATGGCAATTCTGATGTTTTAAATAAACTCAAGTATTACCCAATAGCTTTACTGCTCATCATCTTTCTGTTCGCAGCGGTTATATTTTTCTTTTTCAAAACCAACAAAGCTTCAGAACAAAACAAGGTCTGGGCAGGTATGGCCAAAGAAACCGCGCACCAAATTGGCACGCCCCTCACCTCACTTTTAGGTTGGAACGAACTATTAAAATCTGAAAATATAAATCCTGATATTACAAAAGAAATTGAAAAGGATATTTCGAGGTTACAGACTATTACAGAACGTTTTTCCAAAGTAGGTTCTATACCAACTTTAGAGGTACACGATATCGTTGAAGAAACTGAAAAAGCTTACCAATACTTAAAACGTAGAAGTTCAAAACTTATCCACTTTTCTTTTAGTTCTGAAATTGAAGAACTTCCTGTGCTATTAAATCCACCGTTATACAATTGGAGTATTGAAAACTTGGTCAAAAACGGTATTGACGCCATGCGAGGCAAAGGCAATATTGCAATACAGATAGAACGGCAAGGCAATTTTGTTCACATTATGATATCGGATACAGGCCATGGCATTGTAAAAAGTGAGTTTCAGAATATCTTCAATCCGGGGGTAACATCTAAAAAAAGAGGCTGGGGACTTGGTCTTTCTTTAGTTAAAAGGATAATCGAAGAGTACCATAAAGGAAAAATTAAAGTATTTTCGTCAAGTAAAGAAGGAACAATCATGCAAATTTCCCTTAAAGCAAATGTATAATCATGGCAAAGGAAAAACAGCTAGCGATAAAGGATGCGGAGATTACCAACAACTGCCCTGAATGTTTTAACCAAGAGCTAAAGCTTACTTTTTACCAAAAGCACACCTACAATGCTTTCTACCATAAAACTACTGGTGAGGTAACCCACGAAATCAAGTGCAGAAAATGCTACTCCATTATTTATCCCGTTAATTGGACACCTGATATAGAACGTGTTTTTGAGTATTATAATAAACTGGTTGAACCCGCTAAAAAATCGACCCGGTTTACAACTTTATTCTATGTAATTCTACTCTTAATACTTGCCCTTATCGGAACAGGTGTATATCTACACCTAGAGGGTATTATCTAAGTGCCGTTCTAATTTTACTCGCAATTTCTTCAAATTCTTTTGGTTCTAATTTTTCCTTATGTTGGAACGTAGCATTTTTCATGCTGTGTAGGGGAATTAGATGTACATGTACATGTGGAACTTCTAATCCAATAACCGTCATTCCCACTCGTTCACATGGAATTGTAGCCTCAATAGCCTTACCAACTTTTCTACTAAAAGCCATTAAACCCATATAGGAAGCTTCATCTAAATCTAATATTCTATTTACTTCTTTTTTGGGCAAGCATAGTGTATGCCCGGCAGCATTAGGGTTAATATCTAAAAAAGCAAAGAATTTGTCATCTTCAGCTACCTTGTAGCAAGGTATTTCCCTATTTATGATTTTTGTAAAAATACTTGGCATTGGTTTTGGCTTAAATAAAAAGTCCTATCGGTCCGATAGGATTAAATATAACTAAATATAGTGAGTTTCAACCAAGAACTATCCATCAACAGCTAGTTATAGCCTGATAATTACGAACGTGTGATTTCTAAAATATCAAACTTTAAAGTTCCGTTCGGCACGGTTATTTCCGCTACCTCACCCACTGTTTTACCTAATAAGCCTTTACCTATTGGAGAGTTTACCGATATTTTTCCCGCTTTTAAATCAGCCTCGCTTTCGGCTACCAAGGTATACTTCATTTCCATACCATTGGTTTGATTCTTTAATTTTACCGTTGAAAGAACCAAAACTTTTGAAGTATCCAATTGTGATTCATCAATAAGCCTAGCATTGGCCAAAGTTTCTTCCATTTTAGAAATCTTCATTTCTAACAAACCCTGAGCCTCTTTTGCAGCATCATATTCTGCATTTTCAGATAAATCGCCTTTATCGCGAGCTTCACCAATAGCCTGTGAAGCCTTAGGTCGCTCTATATCACGTAAGTAATCCAATTCTTCGCGCAATTTCTTTAACCCTTCCGGTGTGTAGTAAGATACTTTGCTCATGTCGTTTATTTTTATGCAAAAGAACATTGAAGAAAACAGCAATTGTTTTCCCAATGTCTTATGTTATGTTTTAATCGAAAAATCCTCTGCTACACCTATATTTCTATAGTTTTTTTAGCGAGGATTTAACGCAAATATACATAATTTTTAGCCATTTTTGCTTCTAAAGTACTATTGATGAAACCCTTTTTTGGACTAGTATTACTCTTATTGTTTATTTCTTGTGAAAAGAATACTTCCAACAGAAATCCGTTTTTACAGGAAGTATCTTTTCGTTTTGATTTAAACTTGAATCTACCGCTATACAATGGCTTGAACAATATCGGAAATCCTGTTTACGTAGGTAATAATGGCGTTGGTACCAGGGGAGCTTTTGTTATGCGCACGGGCATTGATACGTTTCTAGCTTTTGAAGCCAGTTGTCCGAATCACACTCCTAACAACTGCTCTACAATGACTATTCAAGGGCAAAATGTGATTTGTTCTTGTGAAGATTTTGAGTATAGCCTTTTTACCGGTGGGCAGTTAAATAGGCCTGACGACGGCAATAGATACTATGACTTATTATTCTATAGAACCATCCAGAGTGGCAACACCGTTACTGTCTCTAATTAATACGGTAATATCAATTTTGACCAATAATCTTGCTCATCACCCAACTTGTATGTAACCCTGATTCTCCAGTTGAAGGGTGGATTTCTTTACCTAATAAATGCCGTTTCATATTTAAAACATGAAATTCGTGTAAATGCTTCGGATGTGGTATAACTAAAGACTCTTTTTTCTCAGGTGTAATTAGTTCAATAGGCTCTTCGTCCAAAACTGAAAATCGTATTTCTCCATTACTGCCAAAGATTTCAACCTTATCTCTTGCCTCATTTGCCCCAAAATTCCAGCTGCCCGAACCCATAGCTCCATTTTTATGCATCCAACTACCTGATACGGAATCATATGCCGAATATAAGCTTTGTTGATTTGTAGCAAAGCCATTTGCTTTTACGATATCCCCTAGCAAAAAGATAAAAAGATCTAGGCCATGGCTTGCCAAATCATCAAAATAACCGGCTGGAGCTATCTTGGCATCGGTACGCCAATTATATTCCCCACTTCTATCCAATGGACTTGCTGTTCTGCTTTTATACCATTTAATATGACGTACTTCCCCTATCATATTCTCTAACAACCATTCTTTAATTTTTAAGAATCGTGGCAGCGACCGCCGATAGTATGCAAGAAATAAGGGAATATCTTTTTCTTTAAAAGCGTTATAAATCGCCAAACTCTCTGCATAAGTTGGTGCCATCGGTTTTTCTATACAGCAGGGTTTGCCGGCCGCTGCAACCTGTAAACCATACAATTTATGCGTGTCTGGTGGCGTTGCAATATAAATAGCATCTATCTTAGGATGATGAATCAGCGCTTTTGCATCATCTGTATAAAAAGGAACCTTGTGTCGTTTGGCATAATCTTCAGCCTTATCCAGATTACGTCTCATCACACCAAAAAGCTCAAAACCTTCTGTCATTTGGTAAGCAGGACCACTCTTTACTTCAGTGACATTACCACAACCGATAATGCCCCACTTAATAGGCGTTTGCGCAAAAAAAGGATTCAATAACAACAGCTTTAGAATTCCTTAAAGTTACATAATCACACTAAAAGTTAACCGTTGCCCCTAATAGAAAATTAATTCCCCCCTGAGGGTAAAATCCTGCTCCTTCAATTGTTGTGATAGTACCAGGGTTTGAAAAATCATCATCAAAAGTGAAAAAATAACCATTAGATTCAAACTCCGCGTTAAAAAGATTATTCACCAAGCCAGAGAACACGATGCTTTTTAAAAATCCATTGCATTCCAGTTCATACTGTAGATTTAGATCAGTTTGCGAATAAGCGTCTAACACCGAAGCTTCCGCATCAATATTACCCATATACTGTTTTCCTACATATTTTGACAATAAGCTTAACTGCATTTGGGCAATTGGGCTATAAACAAACATATTACCCAAAATGATATTCGGTGAAAAAGCAATATTCGTATTTCCTAAATTTTGAACCACCCCATCACGTTGAAACAAAAAGTCTTGATTTTTGTTTGTGCTTAAGGCGATATTCGGACGCAAACTAAATTGATTATTAAATCGAATATTGGCATCTATCTCTAGCCCCAGACGATAGCTGTCGCCAACATTTGCTCTTAAAGGAGCGCCAACATCATTTAATTCACCCGTTAAAACCAATTGGTCTTTATAGTTCATGTAATAGATATTGGTATTTATCTGAACATCTGAAGAAATATAGCGCCAACCCAGTTCAAAATCATTTAATCGCTCTGGTCTTGGGTTTCCGTTTTCATAATCGTTACGGTTCGGTTCTCTATTCGCAACCGCGTAAGACAAATAGAAGTTGTTGTTTGTATTCAAATCAAAGGTTAAGCCCGCTTTAGGGTTGAAAAAATT
>CALBVX010000003.1 GCA_937969515.1 uncultured Croceitalea sp.
ATTTTCTATGGTTACATAACTTTCGTCATCTAATAGCGTCTCGAACAGGTCTGCAATTTCGGTTGTTGATTGTTTCACCCCAGAGATACCGTATAAAGAACTAGCTAATGCCTGCCTTATTTTAATATCATCGCTTAAAAAGGCTCTTTTAATGATAGCGTTAGGTAAAACCCGATGATATTGTCGTATGAAATGGGCTTTAAAATTAGTGGACTCTGTCCTGTTCCAATAACTGTCATAATCCAAATCATCGCTTTTAATACGTTGAAATTCGTTTTCCATCTCAAAAACCAAAGCTATACTTTCAGATTCCCTTTTAAGCTTTTCTTTCACCTCTTCCCACGGAAAAATTTCAGCTTCTAACCATTTAGATCTAAAATCGGACAAGTCTGTATCAGCGGCAAGTTCCATTTCAACCAAAAAATCATATATGGTAACATTTTTAAATTGATGTTTATCTAAATAGCTAATTATTCCTTTTTGAAATGCATTTTTCCCAATCTTTTCTTTTAACATTACAAGTGCCCAAGCCCCCTTTTCATAAAACGTAAGACTATTGGCATTTGGGTTGTTAAGGGCCTCCCCGCCTCCACTCTCGGACAAATTGTGCAGGGTTTTAGCAGTCTCGTATAGTTTCCAGTAAAAATGGTCTTCACCAAATAAATGCTGTTCGGCCAAATAGGCGTAATATGTTGCAAAACCCTCGTGTAACCAATGGTGCTTGCTACTTTCTTCGGTTACTAAATTTCCAAACCATTGATGTGCCAGTTCGTGGGCATTGACATTAACATAATTCTTATCAATAAAGGCCGTTGAATCAATCATATAGGAATTAGAAAATACAGTCGCGCTCGTATTTTCCATACCGGCATAAAGAAAATCTTGAACTGGTACTTGCTTGTAGTTCTGCCAAGGATAAGCAAGGCCGATCTCATCTTCTAAAAAATCGAAAATTTCTTTGGTATAACGATAGGTAGGTTCAAGCCTTAAACTGTCTTTAGGTTCGTAATACAACTCTATAGGAACTCCGGATGAGGATTTCAATTCTTTTTTGTCAAATTTCCCGATGACAAAGGCAGCTAAATAGCTGCTCATGGGGTCTTGCATATCAAAATGCCAAGCAATAATACCTTCTGCCGTGTTCTTTTTGGTTAGCTTTCCATTTGCGATTACAGTAAAGCCTTCATCGGTATTCATGGTAAGGTCAAGTTCTACTTTCTCTGACATATCATCAAAACTTGGCAGCCAATGACTTGTGTATTTACCCTGGCCTTGGGTCCAGAGTTTTTCATTTCCCTCAACTCCATCATTTAGTCCGATATAATATACCGTTTGTTTGGGCTTGGCAAGGTACCGTATAAATAATTCATGATTACCTATTTTTTCTGGTGCTTTGAAGACAAGTTTTTTACCAGAGTTCGTGAAATCGATTTGCCTTCTATTCAATGAAACATGCAAAAAATCCATATTGATTGCGTCTATGAATATCGAATCCGTTTCTGACTTTAATTCAAAATAATAAGTGCCCCTGCCCCAAACTTCCTTAGAGTCAAAAAGAGGTGTGATTTCCATGTCAATTTTGATAAAATCCACCGCTTTTTGATTATTCTGACAGAATAAAAAAGTTGAATAAACGAAGGATAGTATAAACAATGAATGCCTCATAAAAGCAAAGTAGCAAAAGTCAATCCAAATTACATATTTTAGTTCTATGAATTCCAATTTTCTACAAACACCGATAGTTTACCTTAAAGGTGTAGGGCCAAATAGGGCCGAACTGCTGCGTTCGGAATTGGGAATCGAATCTTTTCAAGACCTTTTACAGTTATATCCGAATAGATATTTAGACAAAACGCAGTACTATAAAATTGTGCAGTTGAAAGATAGCGGTGCCGATGTTCAAATACTAGGTAAAATTGTTCATTTAAAGACTATAGATCAAAAGCGCGGCAAAAGATTGGTGGCCAGTTTTGTAGATGATACTGGGCAAATGGAACTCGTTTGGTTCAGAGGGCAAAAATGGATTAAAGAAAATATTAAACTTAATGAGCCCTATGTGATTTTCGGAAGGATAAATAGATATGGTGGTACCTTTTCTATGCCGCACCCAGAAATGGAATTATTAAAGGCACATCAAGCCGGGCTTAAAATAAGTATGCAACCTATATATCCTTCTACCGAAAAACTTAGTAACTCTGGCATCACCAATCGTGTGGTTTCAAAACTAATTCAGCAGCTTTTTCTGGAAACTAAAGCAAACTTTGAAGAAACGCTCTCACAAGAATTGATAAGCGAACTTAAACTTATTTCAAGGGCCGATGCCCTACTAAATATTCATTTTCCTAAAAGTCAAGAGTTATTGGCGAAAGCACAATTTCGATTAAAATTTGAAGAGCTCTTTTACGTTCAATTGCAGTTATTGAATAAAAAAGCCGTTCGCAAACAAAAAATAAAAGGATTGGCTTTTGACCAAGTAGGAAACACCTTTAATGACTTTTTTCAAAATCACTTACCCTTTCAACTCACCAATGCCCAAAAGCGTGTAATTAAAGAGATAAGAAACGATTTAGGCAGTAGCGCACAAATGAACCGCTTATTGCAGGGCGATGTTGGCTCAGGTAAAACGATAGTGGCCCTAATGTGCATGCTTTTAGCAATTGATAACGGCTATCAGGCCTGTTTAATGGCTCCCACAGAAATTCTTGCCAATCAACATTTCAATGGTCTAAAAGAATTGTTAGGCGAAATGGATATTACCATTGAGATTCTGACAGGTTCAGTTAAGAAGTCCGTACGAAAAGGAATTCATGAGCGCCTAGAAAATGGAATCTTAAATATTTTGGTAGGAACACATGCACTATTGGAAGATAAGGTGCAATTCCAGAATTTAGGTTTAGCCGTCATTGATGAACAACATCGTTTTGGAGTAGCCCAACGTTCAAAACTGTGGAGAAAAAATCAAGTTCCTCCCCATATTCTTGTAATGACAGCCACACCGATACCAAGAACATTAGCTATGAGTTTATATGGTGATTTAGACATTTCGGTTATTGATGAGTTACCACCAGGGAGAAAGCCAATTAAAACAGTACACAGATATGATGCGAATAGATTAAAAGTTTTTCAATTTATAAAAGATGAAATTAAAAAAGGAAGGCAAGTTTATATCGTTTATCCCTTAATTCAAGAATCAGAAGCTTTAGATTATAAAGATCTGATGGATGGCTATGAGAGCATTGCTCGGGACTTCCCCCTACCCGATTATCAGATATCCATCGTACATGGCAAAATGAAAGCTGAGGATAAAGACTATGAAATGGAACGTTTCGTAAAAGGTAAAACCCAAATCATGGTAGCTACAACTGTAATTGAGGTTGGGGTAAATGTGCCCAATGCTTCTGTTATGATTATTGAAAGTGCCGAGCGCTTTGGGCTATCGCAACTGCATCAATTACGCGGAAGGGTCGGTCGTGGAGCGGAACAAAGTTTTTGCATACTCATGACAAGCCATAAGCTCTCTAGTGATGCCAAAATCCGTTTAGAAACTATGGTACGGACCAATGATGGTTTTGAAATTGCCGAAGTGGATTTAAAACTGCGCGGTCCTGGAGATTTAATGGGAACGCAACAAAGTGGATTGTTAAACCTTAAAATTGCAGATATCGTAAAGGATAATCAAATTTTAAAATCTGCTCGTTATTATGCAATTGCTCTTTTAAAAGAGGATTCTAAAATAGCCAAACCCCAGAATTCAAAAATCAGGAAAACCTACATTAATTTAACTAAAGACAAAGCTATTTGGGGGTATATTAGTTGATGAATATAATTTTTGAATCCAAATCAGGCATTTCAAAATACTCAATTAAAGTATCATTAAAATCTAATATCGCTAATTCGTTTTTAGATTCTCCATCAATCTCGTAAGAGTACGTAAACACAAAAAGCTCTTTTTCAAAATCAGCAGTATAGGCTTCTCCTTTAATAAAAGAACTACTGGGTATATGTTCTAATTGATCTTTTAAGAAAACATTAATCAAATTACTATTTGATTGATTATTATCAAAATCTATAATGGATACACCATCCAATTGACTACCGGAAATGGCACTACCATAAGCAAATATAAATTTAGATTCATTAATTAACCCATTGCCAAGACCCAAAAATAAACTAACAGAGCTTTCATAGTTTTTTACTGTATCAGTTAGCAAATCATACAATTGTAAGTCTCCATTTTTAGAAATACATAAGTAATTATTATTTTGAACTAGCCCAATAGGTGTTTCTGAATTAAACGATTTTACTAATTCTTTAGACTCCAAATCATAAATTTCAATAAAATAATTCACTATCTCCGTTCCTGGCGGTGCTGTCTTGTTTCTAACATTGTACTTAAGGAATAAATAATTTTGACTTACAGAAATACCTGTTCCCGAATACCCAAAACCTAGCTCTATCTCACTATCGAAAAAATTTTCGTCATCATATGACCAAAATATATCCGTATTATTAGTACTTAAATCTGTCCGCGCTACATAGTATTTTGAAAAATTACCATTTCTTAGTTCATCATCAGCGCGCAACCCAAACAAATAATTACCATTAGTTCCAACCCTAAAGAGTCTAGAGAATTCATCAGCATTAACTAAATCCATATAATCTGATATAATGGAGGTTTTATTTGTATCAATATTTTTAATATAAATTTTTCTTAACG
>CALBVX010000004.1 GCA_937969515.1 uncultured Croceitalea sp.
ACCGGAAAAAGACAAAAACTAGGGGCAGCTCGAGCAGGCAGAATTCCAAAAAGCGAATTTTTAGACTGGGCAGAGGCTATTGATTATGACAATACCATGAAGTTTAAACCCGTATCTGAACTTGAAAGTTTATATGCTGCATTCGGAATTGGTAAAAACGATACCATCGTTACCTATTGCCACACCGGTGTGCGTTCTGCACATACCACATTTGTTCTTACCGAGTTGTTGGGTTACAAAAACGTCAAAAATTATGACGGCTCTTGGTCAGAATGGAGCTATTATAAAGACTTGTCTTTTGAAAAAGATAGTATTACCGTAACTTTACAATAGCTATGGAAAAATACGTTGACGCCTTTGTAAATGCATTTAACGGTACGGTAAGTTGGACCTGGAAGTCCATACTATTTGAAGTACCTTGGTATACCAATTATTTTTGGGGGCTAATCGTTATCTCCCTTTTTGTATGGATTTTAGAGATTGTTTTCCCTTGGCGTAAAACGCAATCCATTTTCAGAAAAGACTTTTGGTTAGACGGCTTTTACATGTTTTTCAATTTCTTTCTCTTTGCTATTGCCATAAGCGGTGTCTATAAAATGCTTGGTGTATTATTCAATGATATTGGTATAACCGTCAAAAGTCTAGCGCTGATAGACCCCTCATCATGGCCCGTTTGGGTGCAGTTGGTAGTATTTTTTATAGTATTGGATTTTGTACAATGGTTCACCCACATCTTGCTACATAAATTTCCATTCCTATGGCAATTTCATAAAGTGCACCATAGCGTAAAAGAAATGGGCTTTGCTGCGCATCTTCGCTATCATTGGATGGAAAACATTCTATACAAACCTCTTAAAACTTTTGGGGTGATGTTACTCGGGGGGTTTGAGCCTGAACAGGCATATATAGTACACTTTATAGCAATTACCATTGGCCACTTTAATCATTCTAATATAAAGATTACTTGGGGGCCTTTAAAGTATCTGGTAAATAATCCGGTGATGCATTTGTATCATCACTCTTACGAACTTCCGAAAGGAAAATTCGGGGTGAATTTCGGTATTAGTCTCAGCATTTGGGATTATCTGTTTAAAACAAACTACATTCCCGAAGACGGTGGTAAAATACGCTTAGGTTTTCCCGGTGACGAAGAACTACCAAAGAACTTTTTTGGTCAAGTAGTACACGGTTTCGTAAAGCAAAGAAAGAATACTCCATAATACCAAGTTATGCTGCTAAAATTTGAGCCCTATTTTAAGTACAATCCCTTTTTTGTGAAAATTTCCGTGTTTATTTTACTGTACCTCTTTTTTACAATACAGTTATGCGCACAAACCGATTCTGAATCTACTTTTTCAGATAAAACAACTTGGCAACTGATCAAATACGATATAGGCAATGTATTTAAAGGTGTTGGACACTCTTATACCAGACCTCTTCACTGGGAGGGCAAACAATGGGGTACTTTCGGTACTATTGTCGCTGGCACCGGATTGCTGTATGTTTTTGACGAGCAAACATCAGAATTTATAAGACGTCAACAACTAGGTATTCCAAGATTTATTAGAGATTATGGCACAAAATACGGCAGCCCCCAATACAACTATATGTTGACTGGTGGTGTTTACTTAACCGGCCTATTTACAAAAGACGAAAAATTAAGACGAACGGGAGTACTCTTGATAGCTTCGGCATCTTCCGCAGGTTTATTACAGCAGGTAACAAAATCTGTTGTGGGTAGGGCACGACCTGTTAGCAATAAGGGCAAAGACACCTTTGACCCCTTTAATTCTAGTCGAAAGTTTCACTCTTTCCCTTCAGGCCATACCATACTTGCCTTTACCAATGCCTACGCCATCGCCAAACAGTTTAAAAGCCCTTGGCTTAAAGGTGGCATCTATGCTATTGGTCTTGTGCCCGGAGTTTCAAGGCTATGGGATGGAGAGCACTGGCTTTCAGATGTTGCTTTAGGCGTTGCAATAAGCATATTTACGGTAGAATCAATTGATAGATATCTTGACCGTAAGTATGATGAGAAGTACAATGATCAACAGCAAGAGAAAAAGATAAGTTGGAATCTAAATATTGGTCCGGGGCGGGTTGGCCTCGTCGGACGTTTTTAACTTTATTAAACTCATCATCGTATTTTAAAAACTAATGTTCGAAGACCTCATTGAACTTGATAAACAGCTTTTTATATATTTAAACGGAATGGGAGTACCGTTTTGGGACAGTTTTTGGCTGTATCTATCAAAAACTTTAAGTTTTGTTACTATTCCCATTTTTCTATTTCTAATCTATTATCTGTACTTGAAATTAGGGTTTAAAAAAGCGGTTGTTGCAATTATTACCGTAGGTCTATTACTCTTATGTACGGACCAACTTTCGGTATTTATCAAACAAGGTACACAAAGACATAGGCCATGCTATGATAATGAAATTCAAGAGCTCATGCGTAAGGTAAGAAGTTATTGCGGTGGCAGATACAGCTACTTTTCGGCGCATGCAGCAAACTCTTTTGCACTTGCGAGTTTCTTCTCTATTCTGTACAAAAAGGAAACGAAAGTATTAGGTTTTGCACTGTTAATTTGGGCAGCATTGGTCAGTTATAGCCGTATCTATATTGGGGTACATTTTCCTTTAGACGTCATTACCGGCATTGGTGTCGGTATTCTTTTTGGTTGGCTTTTTGCCAAGTTATGCGTATCGACCCTAGAAAAAATTTAATTTCTGCCTCCTTGCCTTGTTTTAGAATACTTATTGGAGGGAACATCTGGTGGTAAGACCAGCTTGTTTTCATCCTTTGCTGTTGTGGTAACTGAAGATTTGGTGCTTACGCAACCTGTCAATAAAATACAACAGCATAAAAGTGTTAAAAATTTCATTGTTATGATTTTACTTAAAATTACAAAAAATCACGAAAAAAATAACAATTATATATGCTTAGAGAAAGTAACGATAGCGAAAGGAACTTGAAAAACTACGTTTCCCCTTTTAATCTTCATTTAATTTCTCGGCTACGCTATCATAATATTTTTGAGATAACACTTCTGTCCATTCTGTAGGTTTGCCTCCACCATATATGGTCAAATAAGTAACATCATTTTTCTTTGATGAGGAATGCCAGTGTTCGGTATCTTTCTCACACCTAATAACATCACCCTCGCGTATTAATTTGGGGGCTTTGCCCCTTTCTTGATAATAGCCTAGACCTTCAACCACAATTAATATTTGTGGTGTGTCATGTTTATGCCAATTTAAAGTAGAATTGGCTTTAAAAGTTGCTTTGGTGATATTATAATCTAAAGTTTCATCTGCACTAAATAGACGGTTTAGCCAAGCTTCACCGATATAGTGCGTATTGGGTGCTTTTGTGCCTGCTTCTTTATAAGAAATGATTTTGTACTCCGCACTCTGGGTTAGACCGACAAAGGGTAAGACTACAATAATTAAAAATGTGATTCTTTTCATCACTAAAATTTTAGAGTATTAAAGTATGAAAAAGCCTGCAATAGGTTCATAATAATTTTAAAACTCATTAGAACTTTGGCAAACTCAGCACGGCGCTTGGGCTTCCTTCGACTTCGCTCAGGACAGGCTTCTTGCCTGAAAAGTGTAAAAACAAGAAAGAGCCACACTTTCGTGCAGCTCTTTCTTGTTTTTGCTCCTCCTCTTGGGCTCGAACCAAGGACCCTCTGATTAACAGTCAGATGCTCTAACCAACTGAGCTAAGGAGGAATATTTCACCTTAAGCGGGTGCAAATATAATTTTTTCTTTAAAACACCACAAACAATTATTGCAGGTTTTTAATTAAAAAAATCGTTTTATAATATTCCAGATATCATTACCAAAAATAACGACCATTAATCCCATTAAAATCACGAAACCTATAATTTGCCCTTTCTCTAAAACTTTTTCGCTCGGCGGTCTCCCGCTAATCATTTCATAAAGCAAGAACATCACATGGCCACCGTCTAAAGCCGGTATTGGCAGTATGTTCAAAAAGGCCAACCAAACGGAAAACATAGCCATAAAAGACCAGAAGAAAGTCCAATCCCAAGATTTTGGCATCATTTCAACAATACCTATAGGTCCTTTTACTTGTTTATATGCTTCTGTTTTAGAGTTGAAAATTACTTTGAATTGGCGTATTTGATCTGTTAATACTTTAATAGTTCTTGTAAACCCTGCCGGTATTGCGCCGAAAAAGTCATAAGTATCCGTTTTACGCAAATCTTGGATATCTAACTGAATACCAATTGCACCTTCATTGGGCACCGTTAAATTCAAGTTTTCAACGCGACCTTCTCTGCGCACCGAAATATCAAGATTTTCATTTGCAGAGTTGCCTATCGTATTTCTAAACTCGTCCCAAAAAACAACACTTTTACCATCGACCGAAATAATTTCGTCACCAGCCATAATACCGGCTTTTTTTGCTACCGAAGAATCCGCTACTAAGGCAATAACAGCTTTGGAACGATATACCATAAAATTGCGTCCTTGGGTCTGAAAAACTTCTTTTTTGCCTTCGTCCGTAATTGGAAAAGTTATTTCTTGCCCCTCTCTATCTACCGTAATGTCGTCGCCAAGAATAATATCTAAAATAGCATCGTTAAAACGCGTGGCTTTTTTACCATCTACTTTGAGAATTTTATCCCCTGTACGTAAACCTAATTTTTCACCAATGGAATCTACAACTATACCGTATTTTAAACTATCGGAAGGAATATATGTGTCTCCATTATTAAAAAGCAAGAACGTATAAATCAACCAAGCCAATAAAAAATTTACGATAACCCCACCAAGCATTATAATAAGGCGCTGCCAAGCTGGCTTGCTGCGAAACTCCCATGGCTTAGGCTCTTCTTTCATTTGGTCGGTGTCCATACTTTCGTCTATCATACCGGCTATTTTAACATAGCCCCCCAGTGGCAACCACCCAATACCATACTCTGTTTCTCCTATCTTTTTCTTTAAAAGCGAAAACTTTACATCAAAAAAGAGGTAGAACTTTTCAACTTTGGTCTTAAAATATTTAGCGGGAATAAAGTGACCTAACTCATGTAAAATAACGAGTATGGAAATAATCAAAACGAACATCACAATCTGCGTAAAAAGTCCCATCGGCAAGTTTTGTTTTTATCTAAGCTGACAAAAGTAAACTTTTAGCAAATGTTTGAAAAGGATTACCTATGCTATTAGACGTATTTAAGAGTTTTTTGGGAGCAAATGAGGTTTATTTTACTTGAAAAAGGTACTTTTCAGCCGTACTTTTGCATGGTATGCGAAAATTCTTTGCTAAATACAAGTTCTTCGGAATCGTATTATCGCTCTTATCCATTGTAATTATTTACCTCATTTACAACGCGTTAAAACCAAAAGAGCGCCTGCCGATTTATCAACCTTCAATGATAAATCCTGAATTGGTCGACAGTAGCTTGCACTACAAGAAAAAATACCACACCATTGCCGATTTTGAACTAATAAACCAGAACGGCGATACCATAACCCAAAAAGATTATGAAGGAAAAATCTATGTAGCCGATTTCTTCTTTACGACTTGCCCCAGTATTTGCCCTATTATGACAAAGAACATGGGCGCAATACAGGGCAATATTTTAGATGACGATGATATTCTACTGCTTTCGCACTCTGTCACCCCAAAAATCGACTCTGTACCTCAACTTAAAAAATATGCTCTAGAAAAAGGGGTTATAGATACCAAATGGAACTTGGTTACCGGTGATAAAAAGAAAATCTATGAACTAGCCAGAAAATCGTATTTCGCCGTATTAAATGATGGTGATGGCGGTGAGTTTGATATGATACATACCGAAAACTTTATCTTAATTGATAAAGAAGGTAGAATACGAGGCACTTATGATGGTACGAGTTCTGAAGAAGTAGCTAAACTACTTGGTGATATTGAGATTTTAAAAAAATCGTATTAAAAGCTAGCTGTTAAAAACCAAAAAACCGCTTTCCCGTGCATAGGAAAAGCGGCTATGTTTATTTAATAGTTAACTGCTAGTTATTACAATCAGAAATGTACGCTTTGGCAATCTTTAGTTGCCCTTCAGCCGTGTTTTCAAATTCACCATTCCCAATTTTTGTTGCTAAATCGTTACAGCTCGCAAAAAATTCTGCACTAGCTTTCTCTGCTTTTTTAACTCCAGGTAGCGTAAAAAAGTAATCTTCCGATACGGTTAAATCCTTATACAAACTAACTTTTTCGGACTGAAAAAGACGTTGCATAAAAACTGTATTGTTCAGGTTAAACCCAGATAAAGCATTATCACTAACCTTGACCAAACTAGTTTTCGGATTAACAGGCTCAAATACCTTATCATCTACAACTATTTCTTTAACCCCTTTACATTTGAATACCTTATTCTTTGATTTTCCCTTTTCGTTAATATAGGTAACCACTGCGCGTTTGGCTTTAGTGTCTCCGTCTAAATCGATCATAGTGCCCGCAGATGGCTCTTCATCAGAAAATCGTATAGATATTTTACCTTCAAATTTTTCGCCCTCGGTAGTTATTACATATCCATCAGCCTTATTGATATTATTATTCTTCGCGGCCATTTTGTTGTTTACATTTTTCATCTTACTATCAACCTCATACGCAGGTGCATATTTACGGTTTGAAGTAGCTCCATTGTACTGCTGGTTAAAGCTTTCCTTGGTTCTTTTTAAAAGCGATTTCGCAGAATTTGTCGCCCATTTTTTATGATCACATTCCACAACCTTATCAAGGTACTTTTGAGCGCTATCAAAATCTTCAGTAAACAACGAAACCTTGTATAAGTTCATCAAAAGGCCCCAAGCTACTTTCTTTTCTGTTTTATCAGACAGATCATAGTTGGCCAATTTTGTATTCCAAAAGTCTACAAAGGGCTGAAATTGGCCCTTATTATTTCTTAAATCATCTAAGGTTTCGGTACTTGAAACTAAAGAACCTAAATCTGCAACCATTTTTCTGGTCTCATCTTCTAGACCGGCAGTCTTCTTATCTTTTATGTAATAAAACTTCTCGCTTTTTAAATTGACCCTTAAATCATATTTATCATACAAATCAGGCAAAATAACCCTTGTTAAATAGGTATCTCCTAATCTCTTTTTAAGGTATTCTTGAACTAAATACGGACTTGCTTTAGCTTGATCTTCGCTTAATAAGGTCAAGTATTTGTCTTGTTCCTTGAAGGTAAAATCAAAAACTTCTGCAACAGGCTTATCATTATCATCTTTACTTGCCAAAACTGGGTAAGAATGGTAATGTACACCTTCTCCTTTTACCATGATCAAAGTGCCCAAAGCAGCTGATTCTTTTGGTAATATGCTTACTGACCAGGTCTCTTTGGCCTTACTTCTCGAAAAGGTAACATCAAGGTCTTTTTCTGAAATACCATTCATCATAACCATTAAATTTGGCACAGAAGTCTCGCCAGAGACCTTTTCAAAATCTTGAAAATTAAGGGCATTCTGAAATTCAGTTTCAGTAAATGGTAATACGGCACCTTCGGTCTGGGCAAATGCGCCCATATAGGTGGTAATGTCTTTTGGTTTTACGTTTTCAGGATAGTTGGGTACGGCAATATCGACCATATCGTTTTTCAACGATTGTGCCGATAAAGACAAACTTCCAATAAGTAAAAGTGCTAATGGTAAAGGTTTTCTTAAATTCATTTTGGGGGTAATAATTAATTAATGGTTTTAATTTTGGTGGTATAATAATTTAGATATTCTATACTAAGCTCTTGTTTAAAATTACCATCGGTATCGAACATTTTTGATTTATTCTTTTTACGTCTGGTCATTTTTAGCATTTCATCCTTTAGAATTCCGCGAAAGCGCTCTCGTTCAACTTGTTGTTCTGCTTGTTTATAGTGTTTTTCGGCCAAGCCAAAATATTCTGTTAAGGCGTAAAGACTGGCCAAATTTGAACTTACATATAACACAAATGATCTATTATTATTGTAATCGTTAGACTGCTTTAATTCTTCGAATGAAGTTATAAGGTCGTCCAATTCATTCGTAAAGGCATCACGATTGGTTCTATCTTGATCGAGTTTTTTTATATTATGTAATCGCTCATCGAGTAATTTTAATTTTTCGCCTGAGCTCAGTTTTTTATGCTTTGTGATGCCGTAAAACTTGATGTAGTCTTTTTCAAAAACAAGATCAATATTGTTTTTTGCAAACCTTTGAAAGGTGCTTACCGAGTTTTTTAAGATGATTTCATTTAAGTTAACTGCCAGATTTCTTGCCTTGTTTGTAGCTATTATGTGTATATCTTCTTCAGGTAGTTCAGACACAAAAGTATCTAGTACATCCGCATACTTTACGGTGTCACTTACTACTATTTGGTCTTTATGCTTTACAGAAAGTTTATACTCGTAAGCAGCAATTAGCTCATATGTATTATCTGCGCCAGTGTATTTGTGGTATACCTCAACATCGTCCATATCAATTGAAAGAAGAAATCCGTTTTCAAAGGGCAGTTTACTTTTTCCATACTTTTTAAACGTATGTAATTTTGGTATGAGGGCACCGTTATTTGGATTAAATCCCCCCCATAACACTTTTAAATCATGAAGATTTAGCCTATCACCTCTATAGTCTATTGTAACTATGGACTTATTCGAAACTTCTGCAGATACCCCATAAACCTGACAAGAAACGGGCAAAGGATTTTCAGGATAACTGAATTGATGCAGTTTTTCATAAAAACTGGTCACCTTTTGAGCATCGCAATTTGCGGTGATCGAAAAGATTGTTAGGGCTAAAAGAACACCTCTCATTTAAGCTTGGTTTGGTCGAAGGGCGAAAATCAATATTAGATTTCACCTAGACTAAATTTTGTTGTGAACAACTAAATTATGTAGGTCTTTTGACCTTTACTCAAATTTAAAATGATGTACACGATAATTTTTATTTCAAAAATGAGATTCCACCTATTATTTCATACTTTTGTTAATTATAATCAATCTAAATAAACGTAAGTGGCTACGGTTGCAGAACTTAAACATGGGCAGAAAGGGATAATAAAGGAATTTTCTGGTAGTATTCTCCCCATAAAACTATTAGAATTGGGTTGTTTGCCCGGTAATAGTGTTGAACTGGTTCAGGTAGCACCTTTAAAAGACCCCATTTATATTAATGTAAACGGTTCGCATATTGCCATAAGACGTGCTTTGGCATCGCAAATAGAACTCGATATTGTAGACACCCCTGCTCTATGAGTAAAAACATTAATGTTGCCTTAATCGGTAATCCAAATACTGGAAAAACTTCTGTCTTTAATCAACTTACCGGTCTTAACCAAAAGGTTGGTAATTACCCCGGCATCACGGTAGAGAAGAAACAAGGAATCTGCAAACTAGAAAGAGGTATTAAAGCTCACATCTTAGATTTACCAGGCACCTACAGTCTTAACACTACCTCTCTCGATGAGAGTGTTGTGGTAGAACTACTGCTCAACAAGAATGATAAAGATTATCCTGATGTTGCTGTAGTTATTACTGATGTAGAAAACCTAAAACGCAACCTTCTTCTTTTTACACAAATAAAAGACCTAAAAATTCCTTCCATATTGGTTATTAATATGTCGGACAGAATGTCTCGAAAAGGAATCTCTTTGGATATTGAGTTACTTGAACAAAAACTGGATACCAAAATCGCCTTGGTAAGTACTCGAAAAGGTGAAGGTATCGAAAGCATTAAAGAACTCATCACCAACTATAGACAGCTATCTGAAAAATCTAATATAGATACGACGGTTATTGCTCCAGATTATTTTGAGCGGTTGAAAAATACTTTCCCCAAAGAAGACTTATATAAATTATGGTTAGTGATTACGCAAGACGTAAACTTTATGCCGCTGGAGAAAAAAAGAATCGAAGATGCCACTGCTTTTTCTACAAAATCTAAAACAGAATTAAAAAAGCTTCAACACAGAGAAACCGTATTACGCTACCAATTTATAAATGGTATTCTAAAAGAAACTTACAAAGTAGATATGCAAGCCGCAAAAGGACTTAGGGCATCTTTAGATAAGGTTTTGACCCATAGAATTTTTGGCTATCTAATATTCTTGGCAATTCTGTTTTTAATATTTCAAGCAATATTTGATTGGAGCGGTTATCCATCAGATTTTATCGATGAGAAAATGGCAATGGCGGGCGAATGGATTAAGACTAGCCTTCCCCCGGGAATACTAACAAATTTATTGGCAGAAGGAATTTTTGCGGGTATTGCCGGTATACTTGTATTTATACCCCAGATTGCTTTTCTATTCCTTTTTATCGCTTTGTTAGAAGAATCTGGATATATGAGTCGTGTCGTCTTTTTAATGGACAAACTAATGCGACCCTTTGGCTTAAGTGGCAAAAGTGTTGTTCCGTTGATTTCAGGTACTGCATGCGCCATACCGGCCGTAATGGCAACACGAACTATTGAAAACTGGAAAGAACGACTAATTACTATACTGGTAGTACCCTTTACTACTTGTTCGGCTAGATTACCCGTTTATCTCATTTTAATCTCTTTAGTAATTCCTAAAGGATATTTTCTTGGGCTGAGTTATCAGGCATTGACCCTTATGCTATTGTACATTCTAGGTTTCGGAATGGCTATTTTATCGGCAATGGTCTTGAATAAAATTTTAAAAATCAAAAGCAGGTCTTTGTTTATGGTTGAGATGCCAACCTATCGTCTTCCATTATTCAAAAACGTATTTTATACGGTAGTCGAAAAAACGAAGAGTTTTGTTTTTGGCGCAGGTAAAATTATACTTGCTATTTCCATTATTCTTTGGTTTTTGGGATCTAATGGTTTTTCTGATGAATTTAAAAATGCAGAAAGTATTGTTAAAGAACGTATCAAACTTGAAGGCCTTAATAGTTATAGTCAAAATTATATCGCCAATAATCTAGATACGTATCCAGATGCGAAGAATAGAGCTGTAGCCCAAGAGATTGCCAGCTATAAATTAGAGCATTCTTATATTGGCTATGCCGGAAAAGCCATTGAACCTATTGTTAAGCCTTTGGGTTATGACTGGAAAATAGGAATCGCCGTTTTAACCTCTTTTGCGGCAAGGGAAGTATTTGTAGGCACTTTGGCCACCATATATAGTGTAGGTAACGATGAAGAAGAAACCATAAAAAGTAGAATGGCCGCCGAATTGAATAGTACAGGCACCAAACCGCTTTTCAATTTGGCATCGGGCATATCGTTAATGCTTTTTTATGCTTTTGCCATGCAGTGCATGAGTACTTTAGCCATAGTAAAACGTGAGACCAATAGTTGGAAATGGCCACTGTATCAACTTATTTTTATGAGTGTATTTGCGTATATTGTAGCATTGGCCGCCTATCAAATTCTAAAATAAGAGACCATGCAAGAAATTTTGGCATATGTGATTTTACTTACTGCAATTGGTTATTTGGTCAAGAAATTTATTTTACCAAAATCATTGTTCGCCTCAACCAAAAAATCTTCAAAGGCATGTGGCAATGATTCCTGTGGTTGCTCTTCATAACTAGTTTCTAGTTTTTTCAATAGCTAAAATTTATTTTTTTTATCTGATGATGTAACCTTTTGTACTTTTCTGACTATATAAGGTAAGCACCAACAAAACCAACCATTGTTGAAAACAGAAACAGATGAACTATTAATGGCTCAAGTAGCTAAAGGCAACTTAGACTTGCTTAAAGTACTTTTTGACCGACATCATCTTCACATATTTAATTTTTTATACAAAATGTGCGGTGATAAAATGTTAAGCGAAGACTTAACACAAGATGTTTTTTATAAAGTAATCAAGTATCGTTCATCCTATAAAAATGGAAAGTTTGTATCATGGATTTTCACAATTGCGCGAAATAGCCTAAAAACACATTTCACACGAAACAAAGAAATGCATGATGATTTAGAAACCGTGCGTTATCGATTAGCGGAAAATGAGAATGAAAAGCAAGACGAATACTCGCAATTACAAAGGGCATTGGGTAAACTTGAAAGTTCTGATAGAGAAGTATTGTTAATGCATCGATTTCATGAAATAAAGTATAACGAATTAGCAGAAATTATGGATAGTACCCCAGGTGCTATTAAAACTAAAGTAAGTAGAGCATTGAAAAAATTAAAAACAATCTACTTAGAAAGTATATAAGTTATGGATACAGATCATATTATAGATTTACTGCCGGATTACATAGATGATATGTTGTCAAAAACTCAAAAAAATACGGTTGAAGTACATCTTAAAACCTGTGCTATATGTACCAAAGAATTTGAAGAGTATAAATCGCTTTTTAAAAGGTTTACGGAAGAAAAAATGGTGCAACCATCACCAAATCTTGGTATAAACTTTCAAAAAATGCTTGCTAATGAAAAAGAGAATGACGTAAAAGTAGTTGCTATTGACAACGCTAAAAATAAAAATGGCAATTGGTTTTATAGCAGTATAAAAGTTGCAGCGAGTATTGCCCTTTTAATTGCCGCTTTTGTCGGCGGCAGGTATTTTCAATCACAAGCTTCTCAAGAAGATTTAGCTTCTATTGAAAATGAGAGCTTAGAATTAAAGCAGACGACAATGATTTCATTAATGGAAAACCAATCGGCCAGCAAACGTATTCAAGGGGTGCAATTTATTGAAGAGTTTGAAAAACCAGATGAAGCAATTGTAAAAGCATTAGCCAATAGAATGCTTAATGACGAGAACACCAATGTTCGCTTGATCGCTGCAGAGGCACTATCAAAATTTAGCAATTCAGAGTTAGTAAAACTCGCGTTTATAGAAGCTCTAGAGACAGAAAAAGACCCTAGTGTTCAAATTGCGATTATTCAAAATTTAGTGAAAACACAAGAAAAGAAAGCGGTAAAATCTATGCAGAAATTATTAGAACAAGAAGACACCCAACCGTTTATTAAAGAAGAGATAAATCAAATATTATCAGAAATTATATAATAACCTTTGCTGAGCGAAGTCGAAGCATCAAAAAACGAAAATCATGAAATTAATCACTACTATTTTATTTACGTGCTTATTTGTACTAAGTGCGAATGCACAAACAGACTACACCAAATCTTTGAGTGGCGTAGAATGGGTTAAAATTGAAACAAAATCTGGAGTAAGCGTTAAGACACACGACAAGAAGGAACTCTTAATCAAAGTTTCTGGCATGAAAAAAAGGTCTGAAAAAGCCAAGGGATTAAAATTAGTAGGCGCTGGAGGCACAGACAACACCGATGTAGGCTTTTATGTAGTACAAGATGGTAATACTATGTTAGTTAAAAATCTTAGAAGGTCTGAAAGAGCGGAAATCTTTCTGCCCAAAACCCAAAATCTTTCTGTTACCAATTCGTGGAACGGAGATATCTATATTGAAGGTTTTTCCGGTGAGGTAGAAGCCAATGCCAATCTAAATGGCGGATTAAAAATGAAAAACCTTTCAGGCCCGGTAACGGCGTATTCTTTAAACCAAGGCATACAGGTAGGGTTTGATAAAGTTAGCCAAGATGCACCTATTGTAATTCGCACTACTAATGGCGAAATAGATGTAACGCTACCAGAGAGCACCTCGGCAGATTTAGAACTTAGTTCATGGAATGGGGACATCTACACCAATTTTGACTTAAAAAGACCCGATAAAGACGGACTAAAATCTGTCTCTGGTAAAAATATAAAGGGAGCAATCAATGGTGGCGGTGTAAATATCAAATTAAAATCTACCAACGGCACCATTTATCTAAGAAAAGAATAACCCATGCTTAGCATGGTCAAAATATCAATCAAAAAACGAACAATCATGAAAACATTATCATTTTTAGTATATGGCCTATTATCTGTTACAACCGTCTTTGCTCAAAAAATAATTGAGAAAAACATCCCATATGAAAATCAATCTATTTATTTAGATGTGAAGTTCGCTCAGAATATTGATGTAAAAACTTGGGACAAAACCACGGTATATTTTAAAGCAAGTATCTATACCGAAGATTCTCAGTTTCAAGATTTTTATCGATTAAACGTTGAAGAAAACAATGACATCATTGCCATCACCTCAGAGGCAGAAGGGGTTTTTAAGGCATATCGCAAAGACTGTTTGGAAAAAAATCCTAGCAAAAAGAGAAACTGCTATAATACTGGCGATTTAACCGAATTTAAATACACCCTGTATGTACCTAAGAATGCTACATTTAAAATTAGTAGTATTAATGGAGACTTAAAATCAGACCTGATTGAAGGCAATTTTACCGCAGATCTCATCAATGGTAACATTGATATTAAAAAGTACTCTGGGGCATTGAATTTAAGCACTATTAACGGTGAAATTGATTTAAAAATATCGAACACTAGTTTTGTCGCAGAAACGATACATGGAGATATTTATGCCAACGAAGCCTTAGACATAGTGAGTCAAGATAAACATGTTGGCCGAAAAGTTTGGAGCGAAGATTCCGGCGCTAAAAACAGATTGAAACTAAATACTATAAATGGCAATATGTATTTAAGATAACTGATAGATTTCCAAAGTAAATTAAAAGGCGTGCTTTAAAAGTAGGCCTTTTTTAGTATTCTGAATCTTGAGGTTCCACAAAGGATACCTTTGCCTGTTTAGCTATATATACTGGTGAGGTAACAAAAAGTTTTTTAACCTGAC
Source organism: uncultured Croceitalea sp. (assembly GCA_937969515.1). Lineage (GTDB taxonomy): Bacteria > Bacteroidota > Bacteroidia > Flavobacteriales > Flavobacteriaceae > Croceitalea > Croceitalea marina. The sequence goes on from CALBVX010000004.1 coordinate 14,677, forward strand.
TATCCCAATCTCGAACAACATTAAAATAGCTCGAATTGTTCACTGCCATAATCTCATCACAATCAGGGCAGGTGTGTTTATAGTCTAAGAAGTGGTGCGCAAACTCATGAAAGGCCACTACTTTGGTTATTTCTGGATCCACTAAAGCGACCCAATTGATCAGTATATTCTCTATTGCGCCATTTTTATCTCTAGTAACCATACCCATAACAGTATTTCCCTCTTCAACCGGCAGATTATTCGTAATATCAATATTTTTTAATTGAAATAATTTATCATGATATTCAATACCATAGGTATCGCAGTATCGAAAAAAATCATTGAGTAGCGGTTGAAGGCGACCATCAATATCTACGGTCTCTTGAGATGTTAAAGTAAAACAGGAAGCGAAAAGACACAGTAAGAACAATTTAATTTTCATCTTGGTTTTGGCTTTGGTGAAAATGGTTCTGTAAGTGTCCTTATTTAAAAACGAAGAATTCTAACTATTATTTCTAATAGCCTGTATTTTAACTTTTTATAAAGAAAGAAGTGGTGAAAGAAATCTTTAAAATGAAATAGCGATTTGGGTGTCTTTGTCAACTTTAAAAGCACACTCTTTAAATGCCGGGGGGCCAAAAGTCTTCATTTTGGCATTAGAGAAGGCTACTTTTTCTTTAGGAATGCCCAACCAATTGGTATCCAATTTGTCGTTTCCGTTTTCATCATGAAAAATAGCCAAAGCATACTCTCCTTCTGGCAAGTCTTTTATCGAGATATGTGTAATTCCTTTTTGAGCTAAAATACTATCGCATTTAAAAACTTTGTCAAACTTTAAAAATCCTTCTTTGGTATTATAAACGGCAACACTGATTTTTCCTTTAGAAGAAGGCACCTCATGAACATCTACTGAAATCTGGTTCTGTGACAAGGCTAGCACGGGAAGCAACAAAAACAGAAAGAATAACTTTTTCATACCTAGTTAACTTACAACAACTATGCTAAACTTAATTTTCTACTAAAAAGTATACGCTTAAAAAGTAATTTTAGATTTTTCAACTTTACGATAATTCTTATTGCTTTATCATGAAGGCTATAAATAAGACAATCAACAAAAAGAAAAATATCCATTTTAGATACTTTATATCGTCTTCCCTCGGCCATCTATTCATTGCTATTTTTCAACACTTCTTTTAATCTCGTATACACTTGGTCAGTTTCTAAACTATCAGAAAAGTTAAGAAACAGTTTTAAAGAATCGTGATGGACTATCCTTATTTTTTGCTGTCGCAAATCATCGACAAAAACATATGCTTTAGATTCGGTTAAAGAGTCTTTAAATACGCCCTTTTCTTTTGCTAGCCATGAAAAGCCATTACTACGTTCCATTTCGGGTAATTTCTCTACAAAACTAATACTGTCAATATCGGAAAGTAATATTCTTTGTTTGTATATGCCCGAAACCACCTGAAAGTGGCCATCTTCGAATTTAGACCAATTTTTATAGTGCAAAACAAAGGCTAAAACACAAACTATTAGTGTCAGTACGATAACGATGTTCCAAAACCAGTTTTTATTTTTCTTTTTCATTCTCTTTGTTCTTTCTATACGTATCGAACCAGGCTACCGTATGCGCAATTTTGGTAATAAGATTACTAGGCCTGCTTGCAATACCATGACTAGCCTCTGGTATTTCAACTAAAACGGTTTCAATTTTTCTAAGCTTTAAAGCGTGGTACAATTGTTTGGCTTCGCTTGGTGGCGTTCTTAAATCGTTCATACCTACCATAACCATAGTTGGGGTCTTTATATTGCCAACGAGCGAAAGCGGAGAAAATTTCCAATATACTTCGAAATTTTCCCAGGGTTGCCCAGGGTAACGGGAGTTTGCATAGCCGAAATAATTATCGGCCACTAGGGTTTTACTTATCCAGTTCATTACAGGCTTTGCAACCACGGCGGCTTCAAAACGGTTGTTTTTCCCTATCATCCAAGCGGACATAATACCACCAGCGCTGCCGCCTGTAACAAATAATTGATCTTCATGCGCGATTCCCATTTTTATACAATGGTCTACACCATCCATGGTATCATCGTAATCTTGTCCTGGATAATTATTATATAACAGATTTCCAAATTCCTCTCCGTAACTAGTACTTCCTCTAGCGTTAGGATAAAAAACAATATACCCTTCGGAAGCATATAGCTGCATTTCTATAGAAAACCGGTCTCCATAATTTAAAATTGGTCCCCCATGATTTTCTACCATAAAGGGATATTTTTTGGTAGCATCATAATTTGGTGGATAGACCACCCAACCTTGTATATCACGACCGTCAAAAGTAGATTTATACCAAACTTCTTCTACTTTACCTAAAGTTTTATAATCGAACAAAGCTTTATTTAGCCCTGTTAATTTAATAGGATTCTTTTCCTTAGATTTTAAAACTGCAATTTCAGCAGGATAGTTAGGGCGAGAATGCGTGTAAGCAATTGTTCCATTATTAGAAACGGAATATGACCCACTACCGTATGGGCGACCAAGAGTTGTTCCTCCCCTATTATCTGCAAGCTTAGTTACTTTTCCAGAGAGCGAAACATGACCTATTTTTCCATTACCCTTATCATCATAATTAAAAAAGAGTCCGCCACTTTTAGCATCCCATTGAATACCAGCAATTGTTCGGTCTAATTTTTCTGATATCACCCTTTTATTGCTCCCATCAATATTCATAAGATGTATTTTTCTAATTTGATAGGCTTGTACTTTATCTTCATACCCTAAATAGGCAATATGCTTTCCATCTGGGGATACTTG
>CALBVX010000005.1 GCA_937969515.1 uncultured Croceitalea sp.
CGTAGAGAAATCTACATCGAAGCCTGCGGCATAGTCGCCAGTAAGTGTTACATCGAAAGTAGCGGTCACCCCAGCCCCTTCGGTCACGACGACATCGGTCTGAACGATTGACAGCCCATCGCCCGGATTGTTGTCATCATCAAGAATTCTTAAGGCTGATTTTTCCGTATTAATACTTACTCTTGAAGGTCCTGTCCCGTATTTGCTTGTTTCAGCAGAATTTCTAGATTTAACACCACTAAACTCTTCAGTAGGTTCAATTAAGTTGTCCTCGGTAGTTGGAACGGGTATAAATATTTCGGTTCCTGCTATTGCATTAGCAGGGAAGGAAACAGTCGTACTAAAACTATTAAAATCAGAACCATCTGTTGCGGGATTTGAGGAGGTGGGTCGCTCTTCGGTTGCAAAATCAACACTGTAAGAGTCTTCAATACCTACATACTGTTGCCCTGAGGTATTAGTGCCTGTTGATAAAAATAGTCTATATTGAATGGTGTCACCTTCATCTACACTGAAATTCCCACCTACTACATAAGCAATGTCAGTGTCTATAACAGTTCCAGTTCCTTCACTATCAGTGATAGTAACAGCACCACTTGGTTCACTAATGGTGACTGTAAAATTTTGTTGTGTTGCTTCAACCCAATCGTCATCTATCGCAAGAACGTCAAATGTTACTGAAGAGGCATTTGCTGGTAAAGTAACAGTTGACGGACCCGAATAATCAGCATTAGTGGTTGAATTGTTTGTATAAGAGATGTCAAAATCAAGAGGTTCACTTGATGGATCATTCGTTGAAATCGTGAAAGTCAAGTTGTCACCTTCATTTGCGGAAGCATTATCTATACTAACGCTGGACTTAACATTAAGGGTGACCACCGAAATGTCACAAACACTTTGATTAGGTGCTGGTAGACATACCTGTACTTCAAAAACATCGGTACCTGTAAAACCTGGATTGGGGGTGTATGTAAAAGTACCATCTGTATTTACTACCACGGTCCCATTTAAAGGTTGGGCATTAGCAAAAAAGCTATATGTTGAACCAATTGGTACGTTATCATTAGCTCCAACATCTCCGTTAAATACTTCTTCAAATTCAGGGTCAAAAAAATCATCTTGGGCATAGGTTTGCATTAAAAAGAATTTACCGTCACCATGATCTTTAGTGGCACCGTAATATCTTATTTTGGTAATTGTTGATCCTACAGGTGCCAAATCGGATAATGTATATAAAGCAATTCCTATAACTTGATTACTTCTGTCATTTTTTCTTCCACTTGCCCAGAAATCAGAATTTCCCGTAGGGGGGGTTTGTGGTAAGTTACCTCTTAAATCGCCATCGGTTTTTACAAAGGTTTCGCCCAATAGTTGTTCTGCTCCGCCTGATTGTGGTATTCCAAATAATTCTACATATAAGCAGTTATTACCACCCCTTTCGGTTATAGCTATTACTCCTCCAGGGTTAGAAGGTATACCAGGACTATATGTAATCTCTTGTATTTGGGTATCGGATGTTGGTAAGGCTACAGAATTCTCACAGATATCATCACCATTTTGACCTGATTCGAAATAGTAGTTAAGATTGGTAGACTGATATGCTTTAAGTGCTTCACTTGCCCAGTTTACATCAGCACTTGTGCCAAGTACTTGATTTCCATTCTGTCGAATACCATTAGATCCATCTCCCTGAGGGCCTACACGAATCAAACTATAATTTGATGGTACCACAAAGGTATTATATTCTTCTCCGTTTATGGTTATAGACTCAATCGTTGCCGGATCGTTATCTGATGCTTGCACATCGGCCCAATTAAAGGTCACTCCACTTTTAATGGAATTTGCTTGTGCAAAAATACCGGTGCTGGAAAAAGCCAATAGTACCAGTAGAATAATAGGGAGTTTAGCAAAATTGCTGCCACGTTGTATTATTGTGGTCATAGGTTTCAGTTTATGAAATTCATGTTTAAAATTTCAAAACCTTAGAACGTCTTATTACACTAATCAGTAAGGGAGAGAGTTCATAGGTTAAGCTTTAATTTTATTCTTGAATTGATTTGGGTTCAATTACGTGGTAAAAGTAGCCCCAAATACGAATCTTGCATAAATTTCACGTTGTTGGTGGTTAATAAATCGATTAAGAACAATCAGCTAGATGAACGGTATTATACCACCGATATTGGTAAATTGTTGTGAAACAGCAAGTTTTGTATGTCAAATGACTATAAAATTGGATTGTAAGAAATGGACTATATGCTTATAGTTGTAATATGTTTGCGTATTTTTTTTCGATTAAAGAATCATAAAATATTTAGTTAATTTTGTGGTCTATCTTAAAAAGAAAGAATGAGTTCTAAAAAAGGAAAAGTACAAGAGGCTATACAAGAAAGATTATTGGAAGAACGTAAAGTCTTTTTATGGGGTATGGTAGATGATAATTCTGCAAAACATGTAGTTGATAGATTATTATACCTTGATTTGCTAAACAATAAAGAGATACAGTTAATTATCAATAGCCCAGGGGGTTATGTAACTTCCGGATTTGCTATTTACGATACTATTAAACAAATTAAAAGTCCTGTTTCTACCGTTTGCTCAGGTCTTGCGGCATCTATGGGCTCCATTCTTTTATCTGTTGGTGAAAAAGGACGTCGTTTTATACAGCCACATGCACGTGTGATGATTCATCAACCAAGTGGTGGTGCACAGGGGCAGGCGTCTAATATTGAAATTCAAGCTAAAGAAATTATTAAGACTAAAGAGTTAGGTGCTAAAATTTTGGCCGATAATTGCGGTCAAGATTTTGATAAAGTGATGAAAGATTTTGACCGTGACTATTGGATGGGAGCCGAGGAGTCTTTAAAATATGGTATTGTTGATAAAATACTGAAATAGAAGTAATTAAGATATAAATGAAAAGTCCTTCGCAGTATATTGTGAAGGACTTTTTATATATAGGCGCTCTCGCGGAATAGTTTACATTATTTACGCAATCTGTCATTGATTGGATTTGGACCTATCGTTAATAAAAGTTAAAATTTATCAGGATTTGAGATTACATCTGTAGCCCTATCCTTTAATTGCTGAAGTTCTGTCAAATCTTTCTTTTTCAAAAGGTTTAGCATCATCGCCATTCGTTGATTATTTTTAAAGTAATCTTTTTTCTCATCTAAAAAATTCCAATATAAGGCATTGAAGGGGCAGGCGTCTTCCCCTATTTTTTTAGTGTGGCTGTATTGACATTCTTTGCAGTAATTACCCATTTTATTGATGTAATTGGCACTACTTACGTAAGGCTTAGTGGCAACGATTCCCCCGTCGGCGAACTGACTCATACCTCTGGTATTGGTTATTTCTACCCACTCAATAGCATCAATGTATACCCCTAAATACCAATTGTCTACTTCATCAGGATTAGTTTGCGTCAATAGGGCATAGTTGCCAATAATCATTAATCGTTGAATATGATGTGCGTAGGCATCATCTAGACTTTGGCCTATGGCATGGCTTAGGCAGTTCATCTTTGTTTTTCCGGTCCAGAAAAAATCGGGCAATTGATTGTTGTTGTCTAATTCGTTAAGTTTTCGATAATTCGGCATCTCTTTCCAATAGATTCCCCGCATGTACTCTCGCCAACCTAAAATCTGACGCACAAAACCCTCTACCTGAGATATATCGATTTCATCGGTATGTTCATAATAATATTCAAGTACTTTTTCGATTACCTCTTTAGGTGATAGCATTTTGCAGTTCATCGCAAAGCTAAGTCTTGAGTGGAATAAATACTTTTCTTTGGTATGCATGGCGTCTTGAAAGTCGCCAAAATGAACCAATAGCTTTTTACAGAAGTAATTTAGCACTGATAGCGAGTCTGCACGTGAGGTTGGCCAATTAAAATTATCGGGTGCTATATTCCCAAAAGTATTGACCCCTGCTTTTTTAATTTCCTCTAAAATTGAGCTAATATCTTTTCGGAAACCACGTTCATGAGGAATTTCTGGACTGCCCGGCCATTTTTTACGATTGTTCTGGTCAAAATTCCATTTGCCTCCATCTGGTTGGCCGTTTACCATCATAATATCATGTTTCTTTCTCATCATGCGATAGAAATTCTCCATGATCAATTGTTTTTTCCCTTCAAAAAAGTCCTTTAGCTCCTCACGCTTGGTAAAAAAATGTTCTGTATCGAAGGCTTCTGTTTCAATATCTAAATCGGAACAGATTTTTTTTAGTTGTTCATCTAGGCGATATTCATCTGGTAGTTGATATTCAAATTTTTCCGCTCCACTTTTTTCAATCGCTTCTTGTACAATCTTTTCGAGCTCATGCGGATTTTCCTTATCAGAAATCTTGAAATATAAAAATTGATGTCCCTTAGCGGTTAACTCTTCTTTAAAATTGCGCATTGATAAAAAGAAAGCTACCACCTTTTGAATATGGTGCTTTACATAGTCCGTTTCTTGACGCATTTCAGCAATTAGGTAAATAACCTCATCATCTTGTGTGTTAAACCAGCTATGTTTTGAGTTCAGTTGGTCACCTAGTATTAAACGTATTTTCTTCATTCTAAAATAGTGGTTCTTGTAGCCAAAGCTTTTGAAATTTTCCTTTCGAGTCGTACATAGCCGCCTGTCGACCAATATTGAATTTTCTATCTCTGGGGTCGTTACCTACCCCGCTGTTGTACATCCAATTACACCAATTACTGTGAACATCATAATCGATAAGCATACTTTCAAAGTACGCAGCACCGATACGCCAATCTTGTTGTAGTTCTTTAGACCAGAAACTGGCCACATTTTGCCTACCTCGATTACTCATCCACCCGGTTTTTAAAAGCTCTATCATATTGGCGTTAACAAAGGGTTCTTTGGTTCTTCCATTGATCCAAGAGCCAAGTATTTCTTGGTTTACATTCCAGGTATACTTTTTATTTAAAATTCCACCTAACTGAAATATTTTTTGCTTGTATTTTAGACTGACGTACTTAAAATAGTCTCTCCAGACTAGTTCAAAAATTAGCCAATAAGTATCTTGATTTTTACGGATTTCCTTTTCAAACCTTTTAACTTCCCAGTAAATGGTCACCGGAGAGATACATCCGTTGGCCAACCATGCAGATAGTTTAGAACTATAGTCTATTCCTACTAATCCATTTCGGGTCTTTTTATAAGTAGCAAGTCTTTTAGACTCCCAACAG
>CALBVX010000006.1 GCA_937969515.1 uncultured Croceitalea sp.
TAGAAAAACTCTTGAAAGGTGTTTTTCAAAAAGAAAAGACCCAGAGAGGGCTTAAGATTTTAAAGTTTGGGGGTAAATCTTTAAGTAATGGAAAAGGTTTGGAACGTGTGCTTCAAATTATAGAAGATACACATACCAAAGGTGGGCCTATTGGGGTGGTATTGTCTGCTCGTGAAAACGCAACCAATACCTTAGAAGGTTTGCTGCAAGATGCCGTAAAAGGGGAGGTGAACAGTGAATTATTATCAAATTTTGAACAGTATCAAAAGTCTTTTAGTTCAACAATCGACTATGGCCATGAAATAGCACATTTATCAAAACGATTGGAGGGTGTTTCTTTGATTGGAGACTATAGCTCAAAAACCAAAGATGAGGTACTATCCGTTGGAGAATTGATATCATGCAAACTGGTGGTGGCTTTGCTGCAAGAAAGAGGCTTTCCTGCGGTATTAATAGATTCTAGAAACTTACTTCGCACCGATAGTAATTTTGGTAATGCACAGATTGATGAAGCCGTTTCAAAAACAAATGTAGTGCAAAGATTTTCAGAACTACCGATAGATTGTATACCTATTATTACCGGATTTATCGCTGCCAATGAAAACGGTGAAACTACGACTCTAGGTAGAAACGGCAGTAATTATACAGCTGCGCTTTTTGCAAATTATTTAGATGCCGAAGAGGTGTTAAACTATACGCATGTAGATGGAATTTTCACGGCAAACCCCGACTATGTTAAAGAAGCAAGGGTCATTGAGCACCTGTCTTATGCAGAGGCCAACGAATTGGCGAATTTTGGGGCAACGGTTTTACATGCAAAAACAATTATTCCACTAATTGAGAAAAATATTCCATTCCGAATTTTAAACACCTTCAATCAAAATTCAAAAGGAACCCTTATCAGTTCAAAAACAAAGAAAGATGGTATTAAATCACTTTCTGTTATCGAAAATGTGTCCTTAATAAACCTAGAAGGTAGGGGGCTGTTGGGCAAAGTTGGTGTAGATGCCAGAATCTTCTCCACCCTTGAAAGACATCAGATTAACGTGGGTATTATTTCCCAAGGATCTTCAGAACGTGGTATTGGTTTGGTAGTGGCTGCGGATAGGGCAGAGGAAGCGAAAAGAGCCCTAGATCTTGAATTCACGTCTGACTATTCGGCAAAAGATGTAAATACCATTACCATTAAAAAAGACATTTCGGTCATATCAATTGTAGGGCAAGATTTAAGCACGTTTCATGAGCCTTATAATGCATTGATCAAGAATGGTATTGTTCCGCTATTGTTCAATAATACAATTTCGGGTAAAAATATAAGTCTGGTGGTAGAAAGCGGTGTTTTACAAAAAGCACTTAATGTAATGCACGGTCAAATCTTTGGCGTTAGCAAACGTATCAATTTGGTGGTATTTGGGCATGGCACCGTAGGCGGTACCTTTATTGAGCAATTGTTAGACTCACAAGATAAAATTAAACACCGAAAAGGGCTTGATTTGAGAGTTTTTGCCGTTGCCAATTCCAAAAAGTTGTTGTTGAATGCCAATGGTATTCAAAAAGATTGGAAACAAGATTTAGCGACAAAGGGCTCATCTTATAATTTGGGCGATATTGTGAGTTTTGCCAATGAAAACCATTTAGAAAATTTAATAGCTATTGATAATACAGCGAGTACTGATTTTGTCAACAATTACTTTGAATTGATTGCCGCTGGTTTTAATCTGGTATCATCAAATAAAATCGCGAACACCCTCGATTTTGATTATTATCGGTTGGTGCGAAGAAACCTTGCTAAGTATCAAAAACAATATTTGTATGAAACAAATGTAGGTGCTGGGTTGCCTCTAATTGATACCATAAAACTATTGCATTTATCCGGGGAAAATATCACCCGGATAAAAGGTGTTTTCTCGGGTTCTTTAAGCTATATTTTCAATACGTTCTCTGAGGCCGAAGTTCCTTTTTCTGAGGTAATGAAAGAAGCAATGTCAAAAGGGTTTACAGAACCTGATCCTAGGGAAGACTTATCTGGGAATGATGTGGCTCGAAAGCTATTGATTTTGGCCCGTGAATTAGAACTTAAGAATGAGTTTGCCGACATCAATATTGAAAGCTTAATTCCTCCAGAATTACGAAAAGTAAGTAAAGAAAAGTTCCTTGGTAAATCAACTGTTCTAAATCAAAAGTTTGAGGGCATAAAAAAAGCGCAGCAAGAAAACCATGTATTGCGATATGTGGGTGATTTATATGGTGATTTGCAGAAAGATAAAGGTATTTTAGAGGTGAAGTTGATTTCGGTACCTAAGGGCAGTGCTTTGGGCCAAATATCGGGTTCAGACTCTATTATTGAAATCTTCACGGAGTCTTATGGAGAAAATCCGATTGTCATTCAAGGAGCCGGGGCAGGAGCTGCGGTTACTGCGAGAGGAGTTTTTGGTGATGTTTTACGAATAGCGGAGAAATTGTAATAAAGTTTAATCTAGAGATTGTCCCCTTGAGGGGACTTTAGAGGTGTAATTAAAACTAATAATAGATTCCTGCCTTTGTAGGACTGACACAAAATGGATAACAAAAAATTCGAGACCAAAGCAATAAGAACGCAAATAGAGCGTACACAGTTTCTAGAGCATTCAAGTCCTTTATATCTAACTTCAAGTTTTGTCTTTGAAGATGCCGAAGACATGCGAGCTTCGTTTGCTGAGGAAAAAGACAGGAATATTTATTCTCGTTATTCCAATCCTAATTCAAATGAGTTTGTGGAAAAAGTTTGCGAAATGGAAGGTGCTGAAGCAGGCTTTGCATTTGCTTCTGGCATGGCAGCGGTTTTTTCAACCTTGGCCGCATTATTGAATAGCGGCGACCATATTCTCTCCGCAGGTAATATTTTTGGCTCGACACATTCCTTGTTCAATAACTTCTTTCCGAAATGGAATATCTCCCACAGTTATTTTCCTATTGATGATTTTGATGTTATAGAAAGTTTGATTACCCCGAATACCAAGTTAATCTATGCTGAATCACCAACGAATCCGGGTGTTGATGTTCTAGATTTGGAGGCTTTAGGAGGCATAGCTAAAAAGCACAACCTTATTTTGGTTATTGATAATTGTTTTGCTTCTCCTTATCTACAACAACCCATACGATTTGGTGCTGATTTGGTGATTCACTCAGGCACCAAATTAATGGATGGCCAAGGACGCGTGTTGGCCGGAATCACAGTGGGTAGTGCAGAATTAATTGATAAAGTGTATCGCTTTTCGCGTATTACGGGTCCTGCACTTTCTCCCTTTAATGCTTGGGTACTTTCAAAAAGTTTGGAGACTTTGGCAATTCGTGTAGATAGGCATTGTGAAAATGCATTAAAAGTCGCCCAGTTTCTTGAAAGTAATGAGAAAGTGAATTGGGTAAAATATCCTTTTTTAAAATCGCATCCTAAGTATGAAATTGCAAAAAAACAAATGAAAGCAGGGGGTTGTGTGGTTGCTTTTGAGCTAAATGGTGGATTAAAGGCAGGTCAAAAATTCTTCGATTCCATCAGGCTATTGTCACTCTCTGCTAACTTGGGCGATTCGAGGAGTATTGTTACCCACCCTGCTTCTACAACACATAGTAAACTTAATAAAGAAGAGCGTCTAGCATCTGGAATAACCGATGGTATGGTGCGCATTTCAGTAGGCCTAGAGCATAGCGATGATATCATTGCTGATATACAACAAGCATTACCTTAAATTCATTTTTACTCGAGATGGGTTTGACCCTAAAGGATACTTTTACTCAAACCCAAATGATTTTATACCCTTATGACTTACTTTAATAGCGTCTAAAGGTTTCATGGTAAAGGTTTTGTCTTGTTCAACCATATAGTATTCCATTCCCGACTTATCTTTTTCGGCCAAAATGCGGGCAAAGTCAATAGTGCCATTACCTACTGGGGCAAACTTACCTTCTTTATCCATGTCTTTTACATGCCATATCTTAAAGCGTCCAGGATACTTTTCGAAGTAGGCTAGGGGATCGGCCTTTGCTTTGGTCACCCAAAAGAGGTCCATTTGAAAATTCACATATTTTGGGTCGCAGTTTTCTAATAAGTAGTCAATAGGAACAATGCCATCGGCATCTCTAACGAATTCAAAGTCGTGATTGTGGTATAATAGTTTGAGTCCAGCTTTAGCCGCTTTTTTGCCCAGTTCATCAAGAATATTAGCCAAGTTTTCCGCACCACCGGTCATACTCATCGTATTAGTGGTAGTATCATAATTGAACAAGCCCATTGGCGGAATCGGCACCACAAAATATTCAAAACCAGCGGCTTTTGCATGCGCCATTTCAATATCGGCATTGTCTAAAGTCACACTGCTTTGGTGGGTGCTAACGGGTATTAGGTTTTGTTCTTTAAGAAAAGCTTTAAAATTCGCAGGAGTCATACCGTAATATTTTCCGTCTTTATAACCCGCTGCTTCTACGTAGGCATAACCTGTTTCAGATACGGTTTTTAAAGTCTTCTGGGCATCATCTGTCATAGCATCCCTAACGGTATATAATGCTAACCCGCCCATTTTTGATTTTGTGGTACAGGATAAAACGGTAAAGATTAATGATATCATTAAAAAGGTGCTTTTTGAAAAATTACGGTTAAAAATTTTCATTAAATGAGAAATTAGTTTGTTTAGGTTTTAAAAATAGTATTTTTTGAGTTGTGCGCTCTAAGCCCAAACCAAGAGGTGCAGTGTAAGCTATTACCTTGACATGGCTTTGCCAAATTTTCCTATCTTCGTCTTATGCTCTCTAAGAAGACGAAATACGGACTTAAAGCACTGACATTCTTGGCTTCACAACCAGATAGGGAACCTGTGCAGATTGCTGAAGTTGCAAAACAAGAAAATATTTCCCAAAAATTTTTAGAAAGTATTTTACTAACGTTGCGTAGAAATGGTTTTTTAGGCTCAAAAAAAGGAAAAGGCGGTGGGTATTATTTAATTAAAGAACCGAAAGACATTCAAATGACTTCTGTCATGCGGGTGTTGGAAGGACCTATCGCTATGGTACCCTGTGTAAGTCTCAACTTCTATGAAAAATGTGATGATTGCCCTAATGAGGGTGTTTGCTCGGTAAACAAATTAATGCTTAAGGTACGCGATGCCAATTTGGAGGTTTACCGGAATACAACTCTAGCTGACTTAATTTCTTAAATTTTTCGAATTCTATTTTTTAATTTTCCTAAAAAAGAGTCTGTAATTTTATTAATCTATAAAAACTATAGGGTTAACATAAATTTAATTTGAATTTATATTTCAAGATTGGAAATTTGTTTTATGTTTGTAATTCCTATTAAATCGATAGGATAATAAATTATGATAACGGAACAATTGATTTTAAGTTCAAAAGAGGAGAAAACTACCTATTCTAAAGATAAGAATTCAGAGAGCCCAAAAAGGAGTATTGCAAAGTCAATTAGTTGGAGGGCAATAGGAACCTTAGACACCATCATAATATCTTGG
>CALBVX010000007.1 GCA_937969515.1 uncultured Croceitalea sp.
ATCATTATCGAATCCGTCAAATCCTATGATTCCAATTTCCGGGCGTATATCCAAAGAAATGAGTAGAGGTATATCGAAATCATATTCCAGGCCTAAGTTTCCGGCGGCAAAAACAAACAGTCCGTCGTTATCATCGCTAAACCCGTTATTATTGTTGGGCACGGGTTCAAAATCAGCATTACCAAGTCCGCCACCAACACCGTAATACCAATTAAATCCACCGTCAATTTGATGAACCCATTGGTAAACACCTGCAAGTTTAAAGGCATCAAACTCTCTACTGTCTCTAAAACCCAGATTAAATTCGGCCCTGTTTAGTCGACCGATGGCCTTTTGATATGAAATTTCTGCTCCAAAGCCGTCGCTATCCCCTAAACGTAAGCCTAAAGTATGGTCTGAAATGCTCTGCGCCTGAACAGAAATTGTTGCAAATACAAATAGTACTGTAATAAATGTGATGATTCTCATAAGTTTCTCGATTTAATGAAATTAAAAAAATAGTCTCTTTTCTACTTAATGTAATAAAACTTACTTTAGTTGTCAAAAATTGTTCCAACTTGCAAATTTCGGTATTAAAAGAACTTTCTTACAACCTTGAAGGGGAAATAAAATTTGATAAATTATCTAAAACACTGTATGCTACGGATGCTTCTGTGTATCGTAAGATTCCCCTGGGCGTTGCCTTTCCAAAAACGGATAATGACCTAAAAATACTATTGAGATTTGCAACTGACCATGACATCGGACTGGTACCTAGAACGGCTGGCACTTCATTGGCCGGTCAGTGTGTCGGAGAAGGAATAATCGTAGATACCTCTAGGTATTTTACTAAAATCATACATCTTGACGAGAAAAAGCGACAAGTTGTCGTACAACCAGGTGTGGTGCGAGATGAACTCAACCGGTATTTAAAACCATATGGTCTTTTTTTTGGTCCGAATACGTCTACTTCTAACCGATGTATGATAGGTGGAATGGTGGGTAATAACTCTTCTGGGACAACCTCTATCCAATATGGGGTAACTCGGGATAAAGTGGTTGCGTTAAAGACCATTTTAGCAGACGGCAGCGATGCCTTTTTTGAGGAAATAACAAAAAAATCCTTTGAAGAAAAGTTGAAGGTTGATTCTTTGGAAGGAAAAATATATAAATTTCTCTATCAAGAACTTTCTGACCCCAAAATTCAACAAGAAATTCTTTCTGAATTTCCTAAACCCACGATACACCGTCGAAATACGGGTTACGCGGTTGATGAGCTTTTGCGCAGTAGCGTTTTTGATGGTAATGATGCAAATTTCAATTTGAGCAAGTTGTTGAGCGGCAGTGAAGGTACGCTAGCTTTTACCACAGAAATTACTTTACAGCTAGATGAACTTCCGCCCGAATATGCTGCTATGGTGGCCACACATTATTCTTCTTTAGAAGATTGTTTGAGTGACGTAGCACCTGTAATGACCCATAGCTTGCATTTATGCGAAATGATGGATAAGGTGATTTTAGATTGTACAAAGAATAATAGGCAACAGCTAAAGAATCGATTTTTTGTAGAAGGTGATCCTGCCGCAATTTTGATGTTGGAGGTAAAAGCGACTTCAACGGAGAAATTGGAACAAGAGATAGAAAACCTGCAAAAGACCATTCAAAAATCGGGCTTAAGTTATACGAGCCCCGTTTTGTATGGTGATAATATTCGTAAGGCTATAGAACTTCGAAAAGCCGGTTTGGGACTATTGGGCAATATGGTCGGTGATAAAAAAGCTGTAGCTTGTATTGAAGATACTGCTGTGGCACTTGAAGATTTAAAAGATTTTATTCTTGAGTTTTCTGAAATCATGGCTGGTTATAAGCAAAATGCTGTTTACTATGCCCATGCAGGGGCCGGTGAGTTGCATTTAAGACCAATTCTCAATCTTAAAAAGTCTACCGATGTGGCTATGTTTAGAGCGATAACAACCGATGTCGCAAAATTAACAAAGAAATACAAGGGTAGTTTTAGTGGTGAACATGGTGACGGTATTGTGCGGGCAGAGTTTATACCCTTAATGATTGGGGAATCAAACTATAAGCTTTTAAAACGTCTAAAATCAGTGTTTGACCCTCCAGGCATTCTTAATCCAGGTAAGATTGTTGATGCGTATCCAATGGATGAATCCCTACGATATGAGATTGATAGGAAAGAGCCTGAAATAAATACCCTTATGGACTTCTCGGATAGTGAAGGTATTCTAAAAGCGGCCGAGAAATGTAATGTGAGTGGTGATTGTAGAAAATCACAACATATGGCCGGAGCTATGTGCCCTAGTTATCACGCCACATCAAATGAAAAAGACACCACTAGGGGTAGGGCCAATACCTTACGAGAGTTTTTAACCAATTCAGATAAACCGAATCAATTTGACCATGAAGAACTAAAAGAAGTCTTCGATTTATGTTTGAGTTGTAAGGCTTGTGCAAGCGAGTGTCCAAGCAATGTTGATATTGCAACTCTAAAAGCAGAATTTTTGTATCAATACCAAGAAACAAATGGGTATACTTTTAGGAGCAAACTATTTGCAAATAGTACAAGATCAAATGCTTTGGGCAGTAAGTTTTCTGGCCTGACCAATGCGGTTTATGATTCTAAAATCTTAGGTGGAATTCTGAAAAAAGTTTCTGGTGTTGCTGCCGAAAGGTCTTTGCCAAAAGTTTATAGTTTTAATTTTGATAATCTTATTCAAAGCATTAATAATAAGAAGGTTGATTCATCTAAAAAAGTGATATTATATTTAGATGAGTTTACCAAATACTTAGATATTGAAGTTGGCAAAGATGCTATTCATGTTTTACAAACACTAGGCTATGAGGTAGAGCTGTTTTATGCTGAAAGCGGACGAACCTATTTGTCGAAAGGTTTTTTAAAAGAAGCCAAAAAGCTTGCGGTAAAAAATATGGAGGCATTGAAACCAATATTAAAGAAAGATTTGCCCATAGTGGGTCTTGAACCATCGGCAATCCTCTCTTTTAGGGATGAGTATAAGCGATTATATGACGATAAGGTTCTTGTTGGTAGACTTGCTAAACAAAGCTTTTTAATTGAAGAGTTCTTAGCTCAAGAAATAGCAGTTGGCAACATTTCCGCCGATAGTTTTACCTCAGAGGCTCGAACAGTAAAAATTCATGGGCATTGTCATCAAAAAGCCTTATCAAAT
>CALBVX010000008.1 GCA_937969515.1 uncultured Croceitalea sp.
AATACAACAAAGAAGTGATTAAGGCCTTAAAAAGTGTGGAACATACAATCAAATTTAGAGTTCTTTATTAGTAGAAGTAAAATTTAGTAGAACAGAAGACTTCCTCATTTAGTTAATCAAAACGCCCACTAAGTAATAGAAACCAACCCCGATATACAGTAACCCGACAACAAACCATATCCAATATTTAGCGTTTGAGACCTGAGCATTTTCATTCGCATTAGTTCTATTTTTTTTAGCTATCCAAACGAAGAATGCTCCAACAAGCATTATAAGTATAAATTTAATCATGATGGTAGGGTTCGTTTCTAAGAATGGTAAAGGCTCTATAGATTTGTTCGACAACAAATAAGCGTACCATTTGGTGCGAGAAGGTCATTTTTGAAAGACTTATTTTTTGGTTGGCTCTTGAGTATACCTCATGACTAAACCCATAAGGTCCGCCAATTGTAAAAATTAGTTTTTTAATTCCGCTGTTCATACGCTTTTGTAGGGCGTTAGCGAATTCTTTACTTGAAAATTGCTTTCCCTTTTCATCCAACAATACAAGAACATCAGAAGTGGTAATTTTTTTGAGAATAAGCTCTCCTTCTTTCTGTTTTTGCTGTTCTTCCGAGAGGTTTTTGGCATTTTTCAGGTCAGGAATAACGTCCAGCTCAAACTTAATGTAATGACCAAGTCTTTTCACATAATCTGCAATTAAGTTTTGCAATTCCGTATTATCGGTTTTTCCTATGGCGATTAATCGTATGGTCACAGACTTTTATTATTTTTTCAAAAGTAGTATTTGTATGCGACACTGTTTTCGATTCCGTTTTTAGTATTTTAGCTCAAATTCGATTGCAACAATGATTTCAGAAAAACAATTTAATAAAGAACTGCAGTTAATTATTGCAAATGCCATTCGCGAAGACGTAGGTGACGGAGACCATAGTTCGTTAGCATGTATACCTGATTCCGCCACAGGTAAAGCTAAGCTTTTGGTTAAAGATACAGGTGTGATAGCAGGTGTTGATTTTGCAAAACAAGTTTTTAAATATGTTGATGAAAATCTAAAAATAGAAGAACTTTTAAAAGATGGCGATATGGTGGAACATGGAGATATTGCTTTTTATGTCTCCGGAAGTTCACAAAGTATTTTAAAAGCGGAACGTTTGGTTTTAAATGTAATGCAGCGAATGAGTGCGATTGCCACTAAAACGAATTTTTTTGTTGGGCTTTTGAAAGGTACGGGTACTAAAATTTTGGATACCAGAAAGACAACTCCGGGTATTCGAGCTCTCGAAAAATGGGCCGTTAAGATTGGGGGAGGAGAAAATCATCGCTTCGCTTTATATGACATGATAATGTTGAAAGATAATCATATCGATTTTGCTGGTGGATTGAACAAAGCAATCAACAAGACCAAGGCTTACCTAAAGGAAACTGGAAGGGATTTAAAAATTATTGTTGAAGCTAGAAACTTAGGAGAAATAAAAGAGATTATAGCATCTGATGGGGTTTATAGAATTTTAATCGATAATTTTAATTACGAAGACACTCGAAAAGCCGTTGCTTTAATTAACGGCAAGTGTTTGACCGAGTCTTCTGGGGGTATTAATGAGAAGACCATTAGAGCTTATGCGGAATGTGGAGTAGACTATATTTCTTCTGGGGCCCTAACCCATTCTGTTTATAATATGGACCTTAGCTTAAAAGCCGTTTAAAAATGTCTGAATCCATAGAGGAAAGACTAGATAAAATACCGGTTATTAATTTACTGGTGCGTTTACTTAAAAAGGTAAAACTACCTGCTTTCGAAGGTCTTTCGCTTTATGATTTAATTGAAATTTACATTGTCGGCATTGTTCAAGGCACCTTATCTACAAGGGCTAGTTCCATTGCTTTTAGCCTTTTTATGGCGCTTTTTCCGCTTATGATTTTTTTTGTTACCCTAATCCCCTTTGTGGTGCCTTATGTGAGTGCCGGAAATGAAGGTTTTGACGCCCAGTTCCTTATTTTTTTAGAATCTTTTCTGCCCTCTGCAACCAGTGATTATTTTAGTGATATCTATCAACAAATAAAGGACCAAAAAAGAGGAGGTCTTTTATCCTCAGCTTTTATCATCTCTATCTTTTTAGTGGCGAATGGAGTGAACGCCATATTTAGTGGGTTTGAAAATTCTTATCATATAGAATTGACGCGAAACTTTTTTAGGCAGTATATCTATGCTTTAATGGTGGGTCTTTTACTTTCAATTTTGTTGATAGTAGGGGCGGTTGTTTTTGTTTATGTTGAATTTTACGTTGTAGAGTACACTTCAGAATATTTTGGAAAGGCATATGGATATGATGTAAAAGAAGGTGATTACCTAGGTATACAGGTTGCAAAGGTTTTATTCTTTATGCTCTTTTCATACATAACAACGGCCATACTTTATTATTTCGGAACCGTAGAAGGTAGAAAAGCTCGCTTTTTTTCAGCCGGCGCCTTAATGACTACACTTCTGTTCGTTTTAACCTCTTACTTATTCGGAGTTTATGTTGAAAAATTTGCCCGTTACAATGAATTGTATGGCGCTTTAGGAGGATTATTAATTTTAATGGTGTTTATTTGGCTTAATTCTAATATTCTGCTATTAGGATTTGAATTAAATGCAACATTGTCTTCTATGAGAAAAAGTGTTGCTAGAAACTTAAAAGAAGAAAAAATTGAGAATTAGACATTGTTTTAGCCTAGTAATTGTATGCCTTAATATTCAATTTCTTTCCTCACAAAGCATTGTGGGCAAATGGAGAACTATTGATGACAGAAACGGAATTACCAAAGCTATCGTAGAACTTTATAAAGAAGATGGTTTGTTGCAGGGCAGGGTGCTTAAAATATTGGAAAAAGGAAAGGAAAATGCCCTTTGTATTAAATGTGAAGGAGAATTGAAGGATAAACCCGTTGAGGGAATGCAGATTATTTTTTCATTCAAAGAGACCGATAAAGGGGTTTATAAGGGTAAAAAACTTTTTGACCCAGAACAAGCTATGACTTTTCGAGGCAAAATATGGCTAGACCCAGATGACCCAGATAAGTTGAAGGTCAGAGGTTATCTCGCTTTTTTATATCGCACACAAACTTGGCTTAGGTTTCAAGAATAGTTTAACATGGAACATTTTATAGACGTTGTGCTTCCCATTCCCTTGGAGAAGCTTTTTACCTATAAAGTTTCTGAGCAGGAATCAGATTTTTTAAAAGTGGGTATGCGTGTTGCCGTTCCTTTTGGAAAATCAAAGATTTATACTGCTCTGGTCTACAGAATTCATAATTCCCCTCCTCAAGTTTATGAACCAAAAGAAATTCATCAAATTTTAGATGATAGGCCCATTGTTACCGCTGTTCAATTAAAACACTGGCAGTGGATAGCCAATTACTACATGTGTACCCTTGGGGAAGTAGTGCGCAGTGCTTTGCCTTCTGCCTTTTTATTGGAGAGTGAGACCTTAGTTTTGCCGAATAGAATAGAGGAAATTGACGAATCGCAATTAAAGGATGAGGAATTCTTGATTTTAGAAGCCCTTCGACATCAATCTGCCTTAAAAATTAGTGAGATTGTAGCTATTGTTGACCGGAAAAATGTACTTCCGCTAGTAAACAAACTTGTCGAAAAAAGGGCAATCCAGCTAAAAGAGGAGATTTACGAGCAGTACAAACCTAAATTGGTCAGGTATGTGCGTTTAGGCGAGGCGTATGATTCAGAAGAAAAATTAGAGGAATTACTGAACAGTTTAACAAGGGCACCCAAACAAAGTCAGGTTGTACTTTCACTATTTTCATTACAGGCCAAAACAAAAAAACCTATTAAAGTTACAGACTTAGAGAAAGAGAGTGGAGGTTCAAAAGCCGTTATAAAATCCCTTATTACTAAAGGGATTTTAGATGAGTATCAGATTAAAACAGATCGGGTTGGTTATGACTGTTCTGGTCAAATACAGGGGCGACTAAACCTAAATAACGAGCAAAAAAAAGCTTTTAAAACAATACAAAACAGTTTTCAAGACAATAAGGTTTGCCTGCTTTATGGGGTAACCTCTTCGGGTAAGACCGAGGTATACATTAAATTAATAGAGCAGGTTCTAAATGAAGGTAAACAAGCACTTTATCTACTGCCTGAAATTGCACTGACTTCGCAACTTATCAACCGGTTACAGGCTTATTTCGGAAATAAAGTAGCGGTTTACCATTCAAAATACAGTATACATGAACGTGTTGAGACTTGGAACAATGTATTAAATCACCTAGAGAAAGCCCAGATTGTGATAGGGGCAAGGTCTGCTTTGTTTTTACCTTTTTCTAATCTAGGTCTTATCGTTGTTGACGAAGAACATGAGTCTTCATTTAAACAGTTCGACCCAGCTCCGCGTTATCATGCGAGAGACGCTGCCATAGTATTGGCAAATTTTCAGAATTGTAAATGTGTTCTGGGCTCTGCAACGCCAAGCATTGAAAGCTATAAAAACGCAAAAAAAGGCAAATATGGTTTGGCAGAAATGAAGCAGCGCTATGGCAGTGTTTTGATGCCAGAGATAGAATTGGTCGATATTAAGGAGGCTACCCGTAAAAAACGTATGAAAGGTCATTTTTCGGAACGTTTACAAGAAACGATATCGGAAGCGCTAAATGAAGGTGAGCAAATAATACTATTTCAAAATAGACGTGGTTTTGCGCCGATTATAGAGTGTACCACTTGTGGTCATTCATCGCAGTGTCCGAACTGTGATGTGAGTTTGACCTATCATCAGTTCAAGAATCAACTTAGATGCCATTATTGCGGTTATCATATGGCTCTACAATTGGCCTGTGAAGCTTGTGGTAATAGTACTTTAGATAAAAAGGGATTTGGAACGGAACAAGTGCAGCAAGAATTAGAGATACTTTTTCCTGAAGCTAAAGTAGGTCGTATGGATTTGGATACTACCCGTGGAAAATACGCTTATGAAAAGATAATAACTTCTTTTGAACAGCAAAAAATGGATATTTTGGTAGGTACTCAAATGGTTACCAAAGGGCTCGATTTTAGAAATGTAAGCCTTGTCGGTATTATGAACGCCGATAGTTTGCTGAATTTTCCAGATTATAGAGCGCACGAGCGCAGTTTTCAATTATTGACCCAAGTTGCAGGTAGGGCAGGACGGACAAAAAAGAGAGGCAAGGTTTTAATACAGACCTATAACCCCTATCACCAAATATTACAGCAAGTATCCAGTACGGATTATGAAAAAATGTATGAAGAACAGATTTACGAACGCGAACAGTATAACTACCCACCAGAGCTAAGAATCATCAAAATTACCCTTAAAGACAAAGATTACAGCAAACTGAACGAAGCTTCGCAATGGTTTGCAAACTCTTTAAGAAATGTGTTAAAAGACACTGTTTTAGGTCCTGAATTTCCGGTAGTTTCAAGAATTAGACGCTTATATCTTAAGAACATCATTTTAAAGGTTCAAAAAGAAAAGCCGGTGGCCCAAACAAAAAATAGCATTAAAAGAATCGAAAAGTCTTTTAATGCTATTTCACAATATAAGAGTGTTAGGGTAATCTACAATGTAGACCACATTTAACTATACGTTTGCCAGTGCTTCTGCAAGCTCTGTCTTTTTGTTTCTGCTTAAAGGTATCTGTCTTCCCCCCACTTCAACATTCTTACTGTTGAATTTCTCGATTTTCTCAAGATTAACAATATAAGATTTGTGTATTCTTAAGAACTTTTCGGCAGGCAATTGCTGCTCAAAAGATTTCATTGTTGAAAGAATAACAATATTGGCTTCATCGGTAACTAATTTTATATAATCACCAAGGGCTTCTATCCATTTGATGTCATTAAGGATAACCTTACGTTTTTTAAGGTTGCTCTTTACAAAGATATGCTCCTCATCCTCATCAACCCTGTGGATTTGCTCGTATTTTGAAACTGCTCTTTTAACAGAGGCTTCAAAACGCGCAAGTGTAATAGGTTTGTGTAGGTAATCGGTAACGTCATAATCGAATGCTCTAAGCGCATAATCCGGTTTACCGGTGATTAAAATTACCTGAGGTGGATTCTCCAAAGCTTCCAATAAGTCAAAACCACTAATAATAGGCATTTCAACGTCTAAGAAGATTAAGTCAACCTCATTATTCTTGAGGCCGTTTTTGGCTTCGATAGCATTGCTATACTCTGCCACTAATGCAAGATGTGGGTGATTGTTGACTAACTTCGCGACAGCCATACGCTGCATCGAGGAGTCATCTACAATAATACTTTTTAGTTTCATAAATGGGGTGATTTGTGGGGTTAAATCATCGGCAAATTACATAAAAAACACGATGAGATGCAACAAAAGATGTAAACATTGCATAATCTGTTGTGTAATTGGTAATAGACGTGATGTATGGTTGTTTATGGTTCAAATTGTTAATAACTGTTATTGATATGTTTGCACTTATAACGAACATTTTTTAGATTTCTTGTGAATAGAAACAATTATGTTTACTTTTGCGCTCCTTAAATAAATATAATATGAACCATTACGAAACTGTTTTCATTTTGAATCCCGTTTTATCTGATACTCAGATAGAGGAAACAGTTAAGAAATTTGAAGATTTCTTAATTAAGAGTGGTGCCAAAATGGTAGCCAAAGAAAATTGGGGGCTTAAAAAATTAGCCTATCCAATACAGAACAAGAAAAGTGGATTTTACCACTTATTCGAATTTGCAGCTCCAGGTGAGGCCATAGGTCCTTACGAGTTAGAATTTAGAAGAGATGAGCGTATTATGCGTTTCTTGACTGTAAAACTTGACAAGCACGCAGTTGCTTGGGCAGAGAGAAGAAGAACAAAACTTAAAACTAAGGCGTAACCATGTCAACATTACAACAACAAGCAAAATCAAAAAAGGATGGCGAGATTAGATATCTTACTCCTTTAAATATAGAGACGTCAAAACAAAAGAAGTATTGCCGTTTTAAAAAGTCTGGCATTAAGTACATCGATTACAAAGACCCAGATTTCTTAATGAAGTTGGTTAATGAACAAGGTAAACTTTTACCAAGAAGATTAACAGGTACTTCATTAAAGTATCAAAGAAAAGTTGCACAAGCGGTAAAGCGTGCACGTCATTTGGCATTGATGCCATACGTAGGTGATATGTTAAAATAATAAAGACGGAAAAATGGAACTTATATTAAAACAAGATGTACAAGATTTAGGTTTTAAGGATGATTTGGTTACCGTTAAAAACGGCTACGGAAGAAACTTCTTAATTCCACAAGGTTTAGCTGCATTGGCTACCCCGTCAGCTAAAAAAGTTTTAGCAGAAAATTTAAAGCAACGTGCGCACAAAGAGAAAAAAGTAATCGATGAGGCTCAAGAGGTTGCCAATGCTCTTAAAGAGTTAGAGATTAAAATTCCTGCTAAGACAGGTGCTGGTGATAAATTGTTTGGATCGGTAACAAGCATAGATTTAGCTGCAGCTCTTGACAAGTCTGGTCAGGCTATTGATAAAAAGTTTATCAGTATTCAAGGTGGTACCGTTAAAAGAGTAGGACCTTATAATGCGCAGATAAGATTACACAGAGAAGTTATTGTTGATTTCCCTTTTGAAGTCATCGCAGAAGCAAAATAAATCTCTTTTATAGTATTAATGTATAAAGAGCTATGTTTTTCATAGCTCTTTTTTAGTTTACAGAAATGAAATACAGAAGACTATCTAAAGAACAACTTGAAGAACTACATCCTGAATTTATTAACTTTTTAGCAACGCAATCCATTACAGCAGATGAGTGGGCCGAAATAAAAGCAAACAAGCCCGAGGTTGCAGAAGAAGAGTTGGACGTGTTCAGTGACTTGGTATGGGAAGGTGTGCTTACCAAAGTAAAATATTTAGAGAATATTTCAGAATTACAAATGCATCTCTTTGCTCTTACCGAAAAAGAAATGAAACTCCTTTCGGTAAAAGTGCTTAATCCAGAAATCGATTTGCGTACGAAAATAGGTTTTGACTGGTTTAAAAGAAACTTTCAGTCAGATTTCGTAGAGTACTTAACCGCATCAAAAGCATATTCTGAAGATAAAAACTTAGATAAATTTAATTTAATACAGCAAGGCGCCGTAATCACAAAAGGAGAATTGTATCGATGGTTTGATGAAATCATAGGATAAAACGATATTTGCACTAGATTTAACACTATGGCACAAAAACCAAGCATTCCCAAAGGCACAAGAGATTTTTCTCCACAAGAACTTACAAAGAGGAATTATATTTTTGACATTATAAAAAACCAGTTTGAACTTTTTGGTTTTCAACCTATAGAAACGCCAAGTTTTGAAAACTCGGATACTTTGCTTGGAAAATATGGTGATGAAGGGGATAGACTGATTTTTAAGATTCTTAACTCTGGGGACTTTATTTCTAAAGTTGACGATATCACTTATAGTTCTAAAAACTCAACTTCCATCGCCCCCAAAATTACGGAAAAGGCACTTCGTTATGATCTTACAGTACCCTTTGCGCGTTATGTAGTGATGCACCAGAACGACATAGATTTTCCTTTTAAACGATATCAAATACAACCTGTTTGGCGTGCAGACCGCCCTCAAAAAGGACGCTTTAGAGAGTTTTACCAGTGTGATGCCGACGTTGTTGGTGCGAACTCCCTATTGCAAGAGGTAGAACTAGTTCAACTGTATGATGCTGTTTTTAATAGTTTAAGGCTAAAAGGCACTATTATTAAAATTAATAATCGTAAAGTATTGTCCGGCATTGCCGAGTTCATAGGAGCGCAGCATTTGTTGGTAGATTTCACTGTTGCTTTGGATAAACTTGATAAAATTGGGGAAGCCAAAGTAAAAGAAGAAATGCTGAGCAAGGGCATTTCTGAATTGGCTATACAAAAAGCGGCTCCATTATTCTCAATGTCAGGTAATGCAGCTGAGCAATTGAACCAACTGGAAGTTTTATTAACAGATTCTAAGATTGGGCTGGTCGGAGTTAACGAATTAAGGGAGATTATTAACACGGTTACTGAATTAGGACTAAAATCTGCGAATCTAGCTTTAGACTTTACCTTAGCGAGAGGTTTGAACTATTATACAGGAGCTATTTTTGAAGTTTCAGCTCCAAAGGGTGTTCAAATGGGTTCCATTGGTGGGGGTGGTCGTTATGATGACCTTACGGGTATTTTTGGTTTAAAAGATGTAAGTGGCGTAGGTATTTCTTTTGGGTTGGATAGAATTTACCTCGTCTTAGAAGAGTTGGGTTTATTTCCAGCCGAGATAAACCAATCCTTACAAGTGTTGTGCTTAAATTTTGGAGAAAAAGAGAGTCTAGCCGCCTTGAAGTTAATCGGACACCTAAGAGAACGAGGGTTGAAGGCTGACTTATATCCGTCAAATACCAAAGTTCAAAAGCAATTTAAATATGCCGATAAACGCAATGTTCCTTTTGTCATTTTAATTGGTCAAAAAGAATTGGAATCTAGCGAATGTATTGTTAAAATTATGAAAACGGGTGAGCAAAACACTTATAGTTTAGAAGCTCTCGATGAAATAGTAAATAGCTTAAAGCCTTGAGGTAATAGTTTTTATAATTTCGAAATGCCTTTCTTTTGCAGATGATATAAGGCCTTCGTCTTCAATTTCTACTAAAAACTTAAATTCATTTAGAGAGACCCATTTTAAAGCCTCGACTTCTGAATCTTGTTTAGTGAGCTGAGTGTTCTCATCTATTAGGTATAGAAAAATATGGGTGAATTCTCTATCCCAAATGCCATTGTCATGTTTTTTTTCCTTTTTTCGAATGCCTATTTTTTCAAGCTTATCTGTTTGAATCTGAATGCCTATTTCTTCTTCTACTTCCCTAAAAGCCCCAATTTCTGGACTTTCGCCAGCGGCAATATGACCAGCAACGGATACATCCCATTTTAAAGGATAGGTCTCTTTGTTTTTTCCACGTTGTTGCAGCAGTATTTTTCCATCTTTAGTATAAAACCAAACATGAATAGTTGGATGGAATAATCCCCCTATATGTGCCTTGGATTTTAGTGCCGTTTCTCCGGTTGAATTTCCATTCTCATCAAGTATATCGATCAATTCATCCATGACAAATACCTTAATGATGAAGTCATTTAGTCTTCAAAATAACTAAAGGTTTCCCCATCTTTTATAGTCAACAATGTTTCATAAATCAGCCGGATAACATTTTCTACGTCTTCTTTGTGCACTGTTTCAACTGTTGTGTGCATATATCGAAGTGGTAAGGAGATTAGTGCGGAGGCAACTCCACCGTTACTGTAAGCAAAAGCGTCAGTATCTGTTCCGGTTGCCCTTGAAGATGCTGAGCGTTGAAACGGTATCTTCTTGGCTTCAGCAGTTTCTAATATACGTTCCCTTAACTTTTGTTGAACCGCAGGGGCATAAGAAATTACCGGCCCTTTACCAATCTGAGTATCTCCTTGTACTTTTTTATCAATCATTGGGGTACTCGTATCATGTGTAACATCGGTAACGATGGCAACGTTTGGCTTTATGGTCTGGGTTATCATTTCTGCACCACGTAAGCCTATTTCTTCTTGAACGGAGTTTGTAATGTAAAGTCCATAAGGTAATTTCACCTTGTTTTCATGCAGTAAACGCGCCACTTCGGCAATCATAAAACCACCAGCACGGTTGTCAAGTGCCCTACAGACAAATTTGTCTTTGTTCAGTACGTGAAATTCATCGGGATAGGTGATGACACAACCCACATGAACGCCCATCTTTTCTACTTCTTCTTTGTCTTTGGCCCCTATATCTATACAGATATTGTCTAGTTTAGGTGGCTCCTCTTTACCATTTCTTCTGGTATGTATGGCTGGCCAACCAAAAACACCTTTAACAATTCCATTTTTAGTATGTATGTTCACCCATTTTGATGGGGCTATTTGATGGTCACTACCACCATTTCTAATCACATAAAGAAGACCATTGTCAGAAATGTAATTTACATACCAAGAAATCTCATCTGAGTGACCTTCGATAACCACCCTGTATTTAGCTTCAGGATTTATTACCGCTACGGCAGTACCGTAGGTGTCCGTTATAAATTCATCAACATAGGGTTTTAGGTAGTCCATCCAAATTTTTTGTCCTTCCCACTCGTATCCCGTCGGTGACGCATTGTTAAGGTATTTTTCAAAAAATTTTAAAGACTTATCAGTGATAATTTTCTTTGAACTCATAGGTGTGTTTTGAGCTACAAACATAGTAATATTCACTTTTATTTAATAATATAACATTGCCATTATTATTACTTTTGACAAGGTTTTTGAAAACCTATGATTATGGTACGAGAGGTATTTTCATTTCTAATGCTTTTTACTTTTTTCTTCAGCTTTTCCCAAGAAGAAAAAGAGCAGGATACTATTACCGACTATTACATTCGATTTGAAGGAGACTCTATTTTACAGAGCTCAATTCCCTTAGATGAAGTTTATATTTTTGGTAAACTTGAGTTCGCCGATAAGAAAGAGAAACTTAGATATTACATTCTAAGAAGAAAAACCATTAAGGTGTATCCCTATGCGAAGCTAGCTTCTGAAAGATTGGTAGAATTGAACGATAGCCTTACAAAAATCAAAAAGAAGCGTCAGCAAAAGCGATATACCAAGAAGGTGCAAAAGTATATTGAAGGAGAGTTTTCTGCCGAGCTCAAAAAATTGACGCGTACCGAAGGTCAAATTTTGGTCAAACTAATCCACAGACAAACAGGTTCTACGGCATTTGATTTGGTAAAAGAGCTACGAAGTGGATGGCGGGCTTTTTGGTATAATACAACGGCAAAAGCCTTTAAGATAAGCTTAAAAGAAGAGTTTAGACCCGAAGAAGTTCATGAAGACTACCTTATCGAGGATATTCTACAGCGTGCTTTTACCTACGATAAACTAGAACGCCAAAAATCAGTTCTTGATTATGATTTTGCTATGCTTAGCAATAAGTGGAAAAACGACTCCGCCAAAACCAAGGATTAGTCTTTTTTGCCAAAGACCGCATTCATAATAATGTTTACGGACCGAAAACCCAGGTATACGGCTAAAATTGCCACAATAATACCAACTATGAGTACAGGAATAAACAAGGGCTTATCGGTATTCTTAAAGGCTTGATATAAGATTATCGGCGCCAAAAACATTGTTCCTGCGGTTAACGCAAAAGATTTAATTCCTTTGACCAATAATTCTTTATTTGTTTTCATAGAATTCAAATTTAGCTAGAATACTTTATATTTAGAAAAACGAACTTATTTGTTGTTTTCTAATGGATCTAGCACTACTTCTTTTGGTAATTGTATTTATAGTCGTAGCTACGGTGCGCTTTAAAATGCATCCAGTTTTATCACTTACAATAGCGGCCATATTATCAGGATTTCTGTTAGGATTATCTCCTGACGTTATAATGAAAACTATAAGCGAAGGGTTTGGTAAAACTCTATCCAGTATCGGGCTTATAATTGCCTTCGGAACTATAATCGGTGTCTTTTTAGAAAAAACAGGGAGTACCACAGTCTTGGCAAATACGGTTTTAAAATGGGTTGGGCTCAAACGTTCTCCGTTAGCACTCAATCTGGCAGGTTTTATGATTTCTATTCCGGTTTTCTGTGATTCCGGTTTTATCATTCTTTCTTCCTTGAATAAAGCGTTAAGTAAGAAGACGGGCATTTCCACTCTGGTATTTGCAGTTGCTTTGGCCACAGGCTTGTATGCGGCGCATGTTTTTGTACCTCCAACGCCTGGACCTTTGGCTGCTGCCGCTATCTTGGAAGCGGATTTGGGTACTGTACTTTTATTGGGTTTGGTCG
Source organism: uncultured Croceitalea sp. (assembly GCA_937969515.1). GTDB lineage: Bacteria > Bacteroidota > Bacteroidia > Flavobacteriales > Flavobacteriaceae > Croceitalea > Croceitalea marina. Next base: position 12,842 of record CALBVX010000008.1, read on the forward strand.
TTGCAATTCCGGTATCATTGGCAGGATATCTATGGGCAATTTTTATTGGGAAGTCTTTAAAGGAAAGCGCAATAATGACTAAAAAAGATGAAAAACCGATAGAGGAGGCAGAAGCCAAGTATGTTGTTTCTCCGTTTCAGGCGTTTTTACCCATACTTATACCTGTAATTCTTATTGCTTTAAAATCTATTGGAGACTATCCTACAAAACCTTTTGGGGAGGAACTTTTTTTTAAACTATTTTCTTTTTTAGGAAATCCTATTGTTGCACTGTTAATAGGTGTTTTTCTTTCATTTCCCCTGGCAAAATCAATAGATTCAAAAATTAAGAATCAGTGGATAACAAGTGCCCTAAAGCAAGCAGGACTAATAATTTTAATAACTGGTGCTGGTGGAGCTTTTGGAGCTATATTAAGAACAATAGATGTTAATGAACTAATCAATTTAGAATCAACATCAGGGTATGGAGGTTTATTGATTTGTTTTCTAATAGCTGCTTTATTAAAAACTGCTCAAGGGTCTTCAACAGTTGCTATAATAACCACGGCTGCAATAATTGCCCCACTTTTAGAAACTTTCGGATTAGTCAATATCACCAACAAAGCTCTGGTAGTATTAGCCATTGGAGCCGGTGCAATGACCGTTTCACATATTAATGACAGCTATTTTTGGGTAGTTTCGCAGTTTTCAAATATGGATGTGAAAACTGCATTAAAAGGGCATACTATGGCAACCTTATTTCAAGGATTAACTGGTTTGGTAGTGGTTTTACTACTACACGCCCTTTTGTAATTACTCTATAACGAGCGATTCTTTAAACTCTTGAACGACGGCGAAGTAGCCCAAAGGAAAATTCTCAGGCCTTTCAACATTGTCAAAAATAGAGTCGTTGTCTATACCCGTAATATCGAAAACGTTACCTCGAACGGTAGCCGCTGGGGTTTCGAATACACCTCCTGTGTTTTCGGTTTGTTCTAGTAGCAAATCCATATAATTATAAAATTGCTGGTCTGCACCCAGAATACTAATTTCTACCTCATCACCAGGTTCTAGGTTTTTGTCATAGAAATATGAAAATTCAAATTCTTGGCCATCGATAAATTGGTCATCTAAAGCTAGAAATTCATTAAAATCAAAATCAAAAATATAGTAATTGTCCTCATTCGGAGTGTCAGTAAATGTAACCAAGACTTCTTTGTCGTCTTCATCAAACAGGGTTTCGTCGCCTTGAACCAAATTGTCGATAGGTACTGTAGTAGTGTAGGTAGTTCGTGCAAAGTATCTATTGCCATTATGTTCCATAATTAATTGAAAAACCATGCCTGGTTCCAGAGAAGTAGTTCTAATACGTTGGTCTCTGTCAAAAGTTGGATCAGGAATATAAATTCCACTGCCCGGTTGTGATTCGGCCAATGAAGAACTAAAGACTTCTTCAAAAAGATTAGGGTCATCTTCAAGAGGAATACCATAAAAAATAATTGCACTGGATAATTCGGTAGGCTCGTTCTGTTCAAAAAAACTTGAGGTTTCGGAAACGCGTACTTCAACAGGTACAAATTCTTCGGTTATGTCAACCCTAAATACGGCGTTTACAATCAATCTAGATTCGGTTTGAGGCAAATCAACATCTACAATATCCTCACATGCTAAAACTGAAAAGAATAAAACGAAATAACAAATAGTCTTTTTCATGGTTAGAATTTGAAATTATAAGTGATTGAGGGAACAACACCAAATATTGAAGTTCTAATGGCCTCGTTTCTACCAGTGTCTTGGTTTTGCCTAAAATTAATTGATGCTGCATTCATTCTATTGTATACGTTATAAACACTAAATATCCATTCTGATTGAAAACTGCGGTTTTTGTTCTTTTTAGGACTTAAAGTCGCGGCAATATCTAATCTATGATAGTTAGGTAGCCTTGTTTGATTGCGTAGTCCAAAAAATGGAACTACCAATCCTTCAAACTCGAATTGTCCTACTGGAAAGTTAGTAGGCTGACCTGTTTGAAAGATAAAATTAGAATTAAAGCTCCATTTTTCATTCAATTCAAAATTGCCATATAATGCTATATCATGAGTCTTGTCATAAGGGGTATTGTACCATTGGCCAAAATTTATACCCGACTCTAGGTTAGACCTACCATTATCGACTACCGCGGGGCGACCAGGGGTTCGCTGTTCTGATTTTGAAAGTGTATAGGCAAACCAGCCTTGAAACCTACCTTCGTTTTTTCGCAATAAAAACTCCAGTCCGTATGCCCTGGCCTCACCGTTTAGGATAACCTGTTCAATGGCATCATTAGCGATTAAATCGGCGCCATCTATATAATCGATACGGTTGTCTATATCCTTATAAAAACCTTCTACTTCAAGAGAATATTCACCATTATTAACATTCTTGAAGTAACCAAGTGCATATTGGTCAAGTAACTGAGGTTCAATAAACGGTCCGCTAGGGGCCCAAACATCCAATGGAGTAGGGGAGCTTGTGTTTGACAATAGATGTAAATATTGAGCAAGTCTTGTATAGCTGGCTTTTATTGAGTTTTTCTCGTTTAAAGTATAGGCCAGCGATATTCTGGGTTCTAAATTTGTAAATGTCGCCAGGTTTGTGCTTCTACCAGGGGTAATAGTATCAATAGGAGTAGCTTCTCTATAAACCAATTGAAAGGGATCAAAGAGCACGGGTTGGTTATTTTGATAAACAAATAACTCGTCTTGCCCGAGCCTATTAAAATGACTAACACGTAAGCCATAATTAATACTTAAGTTATCGGAGACTTTTTGCTCGACATCAACATATGCGGCCGCTTCGTTAGCATACTTTTTGGTAAGTTGGTCAGCAACAATGCCTGATTCTGGGCTGTTGGGTATGATTTTACCTGGATTAAAAACATAATAGATATTGTTTAATCCGTAATTGATTTGAAGCTTATCGTTTATGTAATGTTTTAAATCATACTTTAAATTAAAATTCCGGATTCCCGAATCCCACTCAAAACCAACAAAATCCAACTCCAAGCCATAGAAATAGTCAGAATAGATTAATGATAAGTTCGAAAAGAGCTTTTCCGAAAACAAATGATTCCACCTAAAATTACCTACTGCATTACCATAAACATTTACAAAACTATCATTAATGCTAAATACATCTCTTCCGAAATACCCGGATAGATAAACGCTGTTTCTGTCATTAATCTTATGACTTATTTTAGTGTTGACATCATAAAAATAGGCCTTGTTATTCACATCGAATAGCGGAAGAAACAAGTGTGCGTAAGAAGCTCTTCCTCCTGCCAAGAAAGCGGTTCGGTCTTTAATGATTGGCCCCTCAATGAGCAGTCTGCTAGCAACGGCGCCAATACCACCGGTTACTTTGGTTTCCTTACTATTGCCCTCTCTCTGAAAAATTTCTAATACAGAAGAAACCCTACCGCCATATCTCGATGGTATGCCTCCTTTGAACAGTTTTATGTCTTTGATCGCATCTGGATTAAAGACAGAAAAGAACCCAAATAAATGTGATGAATTGAAAATAATGGCTTCATCTAAAAGAATAAGATTTTGATCTGCTGCTCCGCCGCGAACATTAAAACCAGACGAAGCCTCACCTGCGCTAGTTACTCCAGGAAGTAATAGCAGTGATTTGATAACATCGGCCTCACCCAGTACCACAGGTATTTTTTTGATAGTTTGCACCTTTAAAGCATTTACGCTCATTTGGGGCTTTCTAATGTCTAAACGTTCGGCATCCTCTGAAACAATTACCTCCTCTAATTGTTCGGCTTCTTCTTCTAGTTTAAAATTGATTTTTTGATTCGTGTTAAGGTTGACCTTTTGAGAGATATCCTTAAACCCTAGATAGCTTACCATTACATTATAATCCCCCTGTGGCAGGGAAATAGAGTAAAAACCATATTCATTGGTCGTTGTGCCAGTGCGAAGTTCAGGTATCGCAACGGTAACCCCTATTAAAGTTTCATTACTAGAAGCTTCTGTTATGGTGCCACTAATGGTAAAACGTTGTTGTGAAAAGGAAAACAGCGAAAATAATAGTGATACTAAAAGCAGTACCGAGCGAATTTTTGGCATTTGATTGATGATTTCCTTAAAAATAAGGAATAAAATACAGTCTTAAACTCTATATCAAACCAAAAATCACAAAACTATTCTGCAATTGTTTTTAAGATTTCATTGAAGCTATTGCTAGGCCTCATAGCACTAGCAGCCTTTGCATCATTTGGTAAATAATAACCGCCAATGTCAACAGGTTTTCCTTGGGCATCAATTAACTCTTTTAGTATTTCGTTCTCCTTTTCCTTAAAAATAGTATCTACTTTATAGAACTTTCCCCTTAAGTCTTGATCGTTGGTTTGATTTGCCAATGCCTCTGCCCAGTACATAGCCAAGTAAAAATGACTGCCCCTTGTATCCAGTTCATTAACTTTTCTTGAAGGTGACTTATCATTATCCAAGAATTTTTCAGTGGCTTCATCAAGAGCTTCTGCCAAAACCTGTGCTTTTTTATTGTCGTTTTTCTCACCATAGTGGTCCAATGAAACTCCAAGCGCTAAAAACTCACCCAATGAGTCCCATCTAAGATGGCCTTCATCAAGAAATTGCTCAACGTGCTTTGGTGCAGAACCTCCGGCGCCAGTTTCAAACAGACCGCCACCGTTCATTAAAGGCACGATAGATAGCATTTTGGCACTAGTACCCACCTCTAGAATAGGGAATAGATCGGTTAGGTAATCTCGCAGTACATTTCCAGATACGGATATGGTATCTTTTCCTTCTTTGATTCTTTTTAAAGTAAACAGAGTTGCCTCAGTGGGAGAAAGAATATGCAACTCAAGCCCAGAAGTATCATGATTTGGTAAATAAGCATTAACTTTTTTTATTAATTCTGCGTCATGAGCTCTTGTTTCGTCTAACCAAAATACAGCGGGTGTTTTTGAAGCCTTAGCTCTTGTTACGGCTAGTTTTACCCAATCTTGAATAGGTGCATCCTTTACTTGACACATTCTCCAGATATCACCTTCTTCTACCTTATGTTCAATTAGTTTCTCACCAGTTTTAGTATCGATTACCGCTACGGTTCCAGCTTCTTTTATTTCGAAAGTTTTATCGTGTGAACCATATTCTTCCGCTTTTTGGGCCATTAGTCCAACATTAGGTACGGTACCCATTGTTGTAGGGTCAAAAGCGCCGTGTTCTTTACAAAAGTCAATAGTAGCTTGGTAGATGCCGGCGTAGCTGCTATCAGGAATTACAGCTTTAGTATCTTTTGATGCGCCATTTTTATCCCACATTTGCCCCGAATTACGGATCATCGCCGGCATTGAAGCATCGATAATAATATCACTTGGTACATGCAGATTTGTAATTCCTTTATCGGAATTTACCATTGCTAAATCTGGCCCATGGTGAATGGTCTCTTTTATTGCTTCAGTAATTTCAGTTTTTTCCGTTGGGGGTAAACTTTCAAGCTTATCAAATAGACTTTCAAGTCCGTTGTTCGCATTAACACCTAGTTTTTTAAAGGTATCTGCATATTTTTCGAAGACCTCGCTAAAATAAGTTTCTAAAGCATGCCCAAAAATAATCGGGTCGGAAACCTTCATCATGGTCGCTTTCAGATGAAAAGAAAGTAGCACATCATTTTCTTTGGCATCTTTCACTTCGTTTTTCAAGAATGTCTTTAAAGCATTCTTACTTAAAACGGTAGCGTCAATGATTTCTCCTTTTTGGAGCTCGATACTTGGCTTTAGTGTCGTCTTATTTCCGTTACTATTTTCTAGAACAATAGCAACTTCTTTTTCCTCATTTACGGTCAGGGATTTTTCATTAGACCTAAAATCCCCAGAAGACATTGTAGCGACATGGGTTTTAGAATCTTTGGACCAAACCCCCATTTTATGTGGGTTCTTTTTGGCGTAGTTCTTTATCGCCTTAGGTGCGCGCCTGTCAGAATTACCTTCTCGTAATACAGGGTTTACGGCACTCCCTTTTATTTTATCAAAACGAAGTCTTATCTCTTTTTCTTCGTCCGTTTTAGGTGAAGAAGGATAGTTCGGAATATTATAGCCCAATTTTTGGAGTTCTTCTATGGCTTCGGATAATTGAGGCACAGAGGCACTAATATTTGGTAGCTTTATAATGTTGGCCTCAGGAGTTTTAGCAATTTCCCCTAAGTCCGCTAAATCATTGGAAATTCTCTGTTCTTCTTTCAAAAACTCCGGAAAAGAAGCAATTATTCTGCCAGCAAGAGAAATATCTCTCGTTTCAATTGAAATATTGGCGGTGCTTGTAAATGCTTTGACTATAGGTAGAAAAGATTGGGTTGCCAATGATGGGGCCTCATCGGTCTTGGTATAAAGTATTTTTGCCATTGCTTAGAATTAATTTTAGCGGTGCAAATATACGATTTTAGCTAAGGTTATTCTAAGGGAATATTAATGGAGTATAAAAACAATAAAAGCCATATCATCGTACGAATACTTTGATATGGCTTTTTGCAAACACTTCATAAACTTTAAACCGTATGTTGCCATCGCAGTTTCGGCCTTGGGCCACATTTAGACAAGTGTTTCAACGTTTAGATTAACTTTGCTTTTAATTTTTCAATCAAACCACAAGAGTGTATCTGGTTATTGTTCTTTAATTTTTGTCATAAAGGAAAATTGCTCTTCCAATAGCACACAAAAACCGTATTTGTCGATTTCTTTTGCCTGAGCACTGTCTATCGACAAGCTTATCTTAAGATTAGTAGTGTTACCAATTAAATTAAGCGAACAATATTTTAAAGAACGTCAACTTTAAAAAGAATCTAAAAATTTGTTACCATCTTTTTAAATTCTTATATAAATGTACTGTTTATTTTGAATTGGGAGTATATTATAAGCAACTAAAAATCAACATATTATGAACTATGGTTATTAACAATTGTTCATAAAAAAAAGCATCCTTAATTAAAGGATGCTTTATGGTTTTAGTAAAAGGTAAGCTTAAGAACGAATTTCCTTAATCCTTGCTTTCTTACCGGTAAGACCTCTAAAGTAAAAGATTCTTGACCTTCTAACTTTACCTCTTTTGTTTAATTCTATCTTTTGGAGTGCAGGCATGTTCACTGGGAAGATACGCTCAACACCTACAGTACCCGACATTTTTCTTATGGTAAAGGTTTCCGTCGCACCACTACCGCGACGCTGAATGACAACACCTTTAAAGAACTGGGTTCTTGTTTTGTCACCTTCTTTAATTTCGTAGTACACAGTGATAGTATCACCAGAAGAGAACTTTGGAAATTCTTTCTTTTCTACGAATTCGTTTTCTACAAATTTTATTAGCGATTCCATTTCGAATCAATTTAAGTGTTTTTTAAAATCAACATTCACGATTTTCGTCAGAGGTTAACTTTAATGGAGTGCAAAAATAGTTCTTAATTTAAAACTGACAATAGTTTTGAGATTTTTTTAGCTCTATCTACTAGTTTTTCTTTATATGGTTATTAACGAATAGCGAAAAACCAATTAAAAATTACCGGGGGTATATTTTGGAGAACATTTAATAAAGCAACCGATTTAGCAACGACTTCAGGACCATTAGTAGCTGCTATGGTGGTCCATATGATATTAAATACGTAAAAAAATATGGTAAGAATGCTTCCCGCTAACATTAATAGGGTAGCGGTATTTTTAATCTTAAAGACTAGAACAATGCAAAATACCAGTAATAGTAATTGTGACAGGCCTCCTAAAATACCGCCTACAATATAAATAGGGTCAAAAGTCATATTATTCTAATAAATCAGGTCGCAAGGTTTCAGTTCTTTTTAATGCCTGTTCTTCTCGCCATTTTTCTATTTTGGGGAAATTACCGCTTAATAATACATCTGGCACCTTATGCCCTTTGTAGTTTGATGGTCTAGTATAGACAGGGGGCGCCAATAGATTATCTTGAAAGGTATCTGTTAAAGCTGAAGTTTCATCATTTAAAACCCCCGGAAGCAATCTAATTATGGCGTCAGATAACACAGCGGCAGCAAGTTCACCTCCGGATAATACATAATCACCTATAGAAATTTCTTTTGTAATAAAAAGATCTCGAACACGCTGGTCCACTCCTTTGTAATGGCCACATAGTATAATAATATTTTTCTTTAGTGATAATCCGTTTGCCATACCTTGATTCAACGTAGCACCATCGGGTGACATATAAATGACCTCGTCGTAGACTCTTTCTTCTTTTAGTTTAGAAATACACTTATCTATGGGTTCGGCCATAAGCACCATTCCAGCCCCTCCACCAAATTGGTAATCATCAACTTGGTTATAATTTCCTAAAGAGAAATCTCTTAGATTGTGCAAATGTACTTCCACAAGCCCTTTTTCAATGGCTCGTTTTAAGATAGAAGCTTCAAAAGGGCTCTTAAGTAACTCTGGTAAAACAGTAATAATATCAATGCGCATGATAGGTACTTATATGGTGTAAAAGTAGGCTATTATTCAGGTTTTATGGGCTGACCAAAAATAATGAAAATGTTTGCTGTCTTTTTGCCAACCTAATCTTTCATATAAATGTTGCGCAGGGTTTTCAATACCAGTTTCTAACCCAACACCTTTATAGCCCATGAAAAGGCATTGTTCTTTTGCTTTATTTAATAATGCCTGCCCAACTCCTTTTCCTCTATGTGAAGGACTTACATATAAATCGTTTAAAATATAAAAGGCTTCCATGGATACAGATGAGAAAGAGGTGTATAGTTGGGTAAATCCAATAGGAGTATCTTTCTCTATAGCAAGAAATAGAATAGACTCATTCAATTCTAAACGTTTCTCCAAAAAAGTAAAGGCACTTTTTTTGTCGGAAGACTGTTGGTAGAACACCCGATATGCATCAAACAAGGTCACCACTAAAGGAATATGTTCTTTTGTGGCACGTATAATGTTCATGTAAATGGGTTAGGCCCCTTTTTTGTTTTTGTTGATTTCGTCTTGCAATTCCCGACTTATCTTTTGCTCTCTTTCCAGAGATCTTCTACGATGTTGTTCAAACTCCGCTTCAACATCAGCAAGCGCAGATTTTGCTTGTTGTGTTAAAAAGTTACTGTTTTTAAAACGGTAAATAAAGAATAACAAAAAGGCCAACAGACCAAAAATAATAGACCATACAATAATTTTATAAGTGCCCTTGGAAACCATGGCGCCGAAAAAAGACATACTATCCTTTTCTTCGGTCAATTGATTGAGATTCTTTGTAGTCTCATCCAATTTGGTATTAAGAGAGCTTATCGAAGTCTCATTTTCTGCTATTGTAGCCCTAAGACCAATAATAGTGCCATTGGCGGTAGAAATGGAATCGAGAATATTCTTTCTGAGCGCTTCCAGTTCTAATAAACGAACAACCTCGTATCTTTTACCAGCTTGTCTGTAATTGGTAGACTTTCTAATAATGGTCTCAAATTGACCGCTGATACTAGTGTCTTCGTTTTTAGATGCAGTTTCGTCTTGGGCTTTAAGTGGGTTTATTGCTAATAATAATCCACCTAAGAGAATCATAATTTTTTTCATAGGAGTTCTACTTTTACTTTAGATTTAGAGCAAAACGAAGGTACACCAATAAAATAAATCACCAAAAAAATGAATTTATCTCTTTTTAAATTTATTCTAATAATAGGTATAGCGTCTTACTTTAGCGATGTACTTTGCTAGCCTAATTACCTGATGCGAGTACCCGAATTCGTTATCATACCAGATATAAAGCACAATGTTTTTGCCATCACCGGAAATTAATGTCGCTCTACTGTCATAAATAGAAGGTGCCGATGTACCTACAATATCAGAAGAGACCAATTCATTACTTAACGAGTATTTTATTTGTTCTACCAGATCACCTTCAAGTGCATACTTTTTAAGAATGGTATTTACAGCTTCTTGTGATGTTTTGTTTTTGACTTCTAAATTCAAAATAGCCAATGAACCATTCGGTACGGGAACACGAATAGCGTTTGAAGTCAATTTGCCTTCTAAAGAAGGTAATGCCTTTGCAACCGCTTTGCCAGCGCCCGTTTCTGTAATTACCATGTTTAAAGCTGCAGCTCTACCACGACGGTATTTTGAGTGCATATTATCGACCAAGTTTTGGTCGTTGGTATAGGCGTGTATAGTTTCTAGGTGACCCTTTTTTATGCCCAGAGAATCTTCAATTACCTTTAAAATTGGGGTAATGGCATTGGTTGTGCATGATGCCGCTGAAAAAATCTTTGTAGTATCAGGGTCATATTCTTTGTGGTTAACACCGTGAACGATATTCGGAATTTCTTTACCAGGTGCGGTAAGTAATACCCTGTTGGCTCCTTTGGCTTCTAGATGTCTTGAAAGTGCTTTTTTATCTCTGAATGCTCCTGTATTGTCGATAATCAAAGCATTGTAAATACCATATTTGGTATAATCGATACTTTCTGGTTTGTCTGCATTAATGATGTAAACAGTAGTGCCATTGATTAACAAAGCCTGTTTTTTAGAGTCGATTTCCACCGTTCCGCTGAATTGCCCATGAACAGAGTCGGTGCGCATTAGGGCAGCTCTTTTTTCTAAAACAGCATCACTTACTTCTCCACGAGTGACGATTGCTCTTAACCTTAACTGGTTGCCCTTGCCCGTCTTGGCCATTAATTCTCTTGCCAATAAGCGGCCTATTCTACCAAAACCGTATAAAACCACGTCTTTTGGTTTAATATCTTTTGAGTCTTGCGAATCATTAAGCTTGTCTAATACAAATGCTTTTACGTTTAAGTGGCTATTTTCTTGTGAATGGTACTCATAGGTTAGCTTGCCAATATCCAGTTTTGCAGCTGGCATATTAATATCGTTTATGGCTCTTAAAAGCTCGACCGAATCAAAAATGGAAATCGGTTTTTGAACAAACTCTCCAGCATATTCATGCAAATTGATAATATCACTTACATTTTTATCGATTACCTGATTTTTAAAAAGCACTACTTCGATGGACTTATCATACCATAAATCACTTATCAACTTTATGAATTCGGTAGTAGCCTTTCGTCTATCTGCTTGAAATGCCAATTCTTTTTCGTAAGATTTAATATCACTCATAACTGGAGTACTGGTTGTTTAAATTTTTTGCAAAAATAGTTATTTCAAACGTTTTCGTAAAAGGAATAATTGATAAATAAAAAGCGCCTTCAATGAGGCGCTTTTTTAGCTAATTGTTATTTGCTATTTATTGAAAAATAAGTCTTTCTCGTTCTCCGTCTTCGGTCATTAAAGTTATACTGGTAGAGCCATATCTTGATATTTTACTAAAAATAGCCTTGGCATCGTCAATATCGTTGACTTTATCATCGTCAACTTTAATAATTACCTTTCCTATCAAATCATAATTCACATATTGTTGTGGTACGTCAATAATTTTAACCCCTTCTTTAAGATTGTATTGTTTTTTGTCTTTTTCAGAAAGATTTTTAACTCGGAATCCCATTACAGGCATGTCCGCTGTTTGATTTTTCTTTAAGACAACAGGTAACACCATTTTTTTACCATTTCTATCTATAGTTACTTCAACCTCGTCCCCTGGGCGCTTAGCGGAAAGATATCCTGTTAACTCTGAGAATTTGGTAACCCTAACGTTGTCAACTTGTTTAATGACATCTTCAACCTTAAGGCCAGCTTCTTCAGCACCTGATTCGTCCGCAATACCAGCGATATATACCCCTTGAATCTCATTGATGCCAAGCTCCAAGGCTTGTTTTGAATTTTCTGGTACTGTATTTACTCCTAAAATTCCCTTTTGAACATTACCAAATTCCAATAAATCATCGACTACTTTTTTAGCAATATTACTTGGTACAGCAAACGAATAACCGACATAAGAGCCAGTTTGCGAAGTTATTGCTGTATTAATTCCAATTAAATCACCATTGGTATTTACAAGGGCACCCCCACTGTTTCCAGGGTTTACGGCCGCATCTGTTTGTATGAAAGACTGATTTCGCGCTACCGATAAAGAGCGCGCTTTTGCACTAACGATACCTGCGGTTACCGTGGAAGTTAAATTAAAAGGATTGCCAACGGCAAGAACCCACTCTCCAATTTTCGCATTGTCCGAATCTCCAAAAGCCAAATAAGGTAAATCTTCAACATCGATTTTTAATAGCGCAATGTCTGAATTCGCGTCGGCCCCAACTACTTCGCCCTCGTAACTTTTGTTGTTGTTTAGGGTAACTTCAATTTTTGTAGCTCTATCAATAACGTGGTTGTTGGTAACAATATACCCGTCAGGGGAGATGATAACTCCAGATCCAGTACCTACTTGAGGTCTTTGGGTGGCTTCCGAGCCATAGAAGAACTGCGCTACAGGATTTCGTTCAACAAGTGTCATATTTTTGACGTGAACCACGGCATT
>CALBVX010000009.1 GCA_937969515.1 uncultured Croceitalea sp.
ATTTTAAATCCAAGTAATTTATTTTTTTAAGATTTAAATACAGAATAAATGTAGACAGTTTCCATAGGATATCAATAAAATTAAGAAATCTGTTAATTACTAATTTACAGGTTTAATGGCATAGAATGGTGCATTAAAAGTGGAGCCGGGGAGAATAACTTCGTTGTTCTCTGAAGCTCGCATTCTTGCAAATAAAAATACCCATCGCATTGGCGATGGGTATCTTGACTTTTAATAAAATACTCAGCAAGCTTAGAATTTTATATAGCCGATCTGCTACGTATTTTTGAGTGAAGTGGAGCCGGGGAGAATCGAACTCCCGTCCAAACAAGCAATTATAAAGCTTTCTACATGTTTAGTTTTCGTTTAATTTTAGATATGTACCTGACCGAAAACCGCCCAATACATACTTAGCTTCTTAAGATTTTGGTGACACTACCAAAGCGAATAGTATCCTTGTGTTGACTTTTATGGTGTCTTTAAACGAATCGCCGTCAACAAGGGCTATTCAAAGACATCTCGCTTCACTACCTTGTAGTGACGAGGCAAATCTTACTATAATTCAGATTATGCGGCAAGAGCGTAATTATTATCGCCAATTAAAAGTGTGAATCCTGAGATTAACGAGCTATAATCCAGCGCTCGACATGCTTACATTACCATTGGTCTCGCTGTCAAAACCAGTCGGCCCCATAATTTCAATGAACAATTTTTAAAAGGATGGCAAAGTTACATAATTTATCTACCTAGTGCAGAAAAGTTTGCCCACCCTTTTCAATACCCTTAATTTAGGTCAATAATTATACCAATTACCAATGAAGTTCGGAATTATACAAGAACGTAAGAACCCACCAGATAAAAGAGTCGTTTTGTCACCTGCATTATGTCAAAGCGTTTTAGATAAATTTCCCGATGCAGAACTAGTAGTTGAGCCATCTCCTATTCGGATTTTTTCTAATGATGAATATACCAATGCAAGAATAGAGGTTGCAAGTAAGATGGAAAATTGCGATATCCTTTTAGGTGTAAAGGAAGTACCAATTAGTGCTCTAATTCCGAATAAAAAGTATTTTTTCTTTTCTCACACCATTAAAAAACAATCGTACAATAGGGATTTGTTGCGTGCTATTTTGGCGAAGAATATCGAACTGTACGACCATGAGGTTATTACCAATCAGAACGGGCAGCGTTTGGTAGCTTTTGGTAGGTATGCGGGCATTGTAGGGGCCTATAATGGAATACGTGCCTATGGACTAAAATTTGAGTTGTTCGAGTTGCCCAAGGCCGAAAATTTAAAAGATCAAGCTGCTTTAATTACAGCGCTAAAAGAAGTGCACTTACCGAACATTAAAGTGCTTTTGACCGGGCGAGGAAGGGTCGGTAATGGAGCTAGGGAAATGTTGGATGCCATGAAAATGAGAAGGGTCAACGTCTCCGAATATTTAGAGGATAGTTTTGATGAGCCTGTTTATTGCCAGATAGATGCTTCAGAGTATAACAAAAGAAAAGATGGTGTGCGGGGTAACAAAGCTGATTTTTTTGCTAACCCTGAGGCATACAAATCGAATTTTTTTCGATTCGCGAAGGTTACGGACTTCTACATTGCAGGTCATTTTTATGGTGATGGAGCTCCTTTTTTATACACAAGGGACGATGCGAAACATTCAGAATTTAAAATTAAAGTTGTGGCCGATGTTAGCTGTGATATTGATGGGCCAGTAGCCACTACAATTAGGCCTTCAACAATTGCTGAGCCCATTTATGGGTACGAACCACAATCGGAAAGAGAGGTGGATTTTAAATATAAAGCGGCCATTGCCGTAATGGCGGTCGATAATTTACCGGCAGAATTACCTCGTGATGCCAGTGATGGTTTTGGGGAGGCTTTTTCAAAATATGTGATTCCTGCATTTTTTAACGGTGATAAAGATGGTATTCTAGACAGGGCAAGAATGACTTCGAATGGAAAGCTCACCGAAAGGTATCAATATTTGCAAGATTACGTTGATGGTAATGAAAATTGAATAGATTGATAAATTCTATTCTCTGCAAGTTAAAGGTGTCTTCAAAATAATTATATTGTAGCGCTTTAAACCAACCATGAGATTTATTTGGACCAATACCTTTGAAGCTACGGATGAGACAAAAAAGCTCTGTCTGGACATGGAATATCTGCTCAGAAAAAAGATTTCAAGGTTTTTAATTTCAAACTGGGACGAGCTAATGGACGATTTCGATAAGCTTGTTTTTGATATAGATATGGTTACAAAAGAGATAACCATATCAGATGATTCTCCCATCGGTTTAAAAAATATAATACTTCAAGATTTTTACCGAGAATTTAACCCAAATGGGCCAGGGCCAAAACCCATAGGCAAACTGCTTTAATCTGTCAGTTTAAGCTTCCAAGGTCTATCAGAATCTTTTTTGATGTTATTTTTTTGTCTACTTGGCGTTAGACAAACCATTAACAATGCTTTTAAATCGAAATAGTGTCGTTAGCATAAGTGTTCCAAAAAATATAGCTACAAGCCAAGCTAAGGGTTGCGTAGTGCTTTCCATAATTTGGATGAAAGTTTTCCATGGATTTATAAAAATATCCCAACTATTTAAGCGAATTACCCTTCCTAAATAAACCCCAAATCCGCATAAGAAAGCTATTAATACCGTATAAACATTAATCATTTTCTTAGCATAGTTGAGACTGTATAATTCACGCATTATTTTAAATGAATAAATGCCAGAAAAGAATCCTGTTAAGGCAAAGCTGGCGATTGTTAGAAAATCGAGCAAAAAGAATGTAGGGTTTGAAAGCTGAAGATGGATAAAATCAGTAATGATATAAGGTGCATTAGGCAAGAAAAGTAACCAGAGAAAAGTAAAACCTATTTTACTCCATGGTTTTGCCATTAGTTCGGGGTTCTTATAGATGATAAGCGCTATGATAAACGGAATTAGCGCCAAAAGTAAGTTCCATCCTAAGAAAAGAAGAAAAAATTCTTGTGTAAGCTTAATACGTAAAATGAGTATTAAAACTGAACATGCTACACCTGCGGACAGATAACTTATCTCTTTGAATTTTTCGTTTACAAGTTCTCTTAATTTCATTGAAGTTTAATTATTAGGTGAATGAATTCTTTGTGATTTAGAGTAAGGGCTACTGCTATAACACAGTAAGCCCTTCAACAACCAACTAAAATATTTTAAGACTGATTCCAATCTATTTTTTTTGAGGCAAACATGATAATCGCCAGAATTACAAAAAGACCTATACTACCTACCAATAAGGCATAGTTTTCTAACTGTATGATGACAAAAATGAATGCATAAAGTGCCGTCATAGAAGAAAATATAAGTAATGGAAATTTGATATTTTTTAGTATCGTTCGTGAATAAATAGTAATCAAGCCGATAACCGCCGACCCTGCTATTAAATAAGCTTTTAGATAATTTTGATGTTCAGAAATAGAAATCAGTAGGGTATAGAACATGACCAGGGCCAAACCGATCATTAAATATTGAAAGGGGTGAATGTCTATTTTACTTATAATCTGAATGAGTAAAAATACAAGTAGGGTAAGCCCTATAATCATAAGACCATACTTACTGGTACGTTCTGTTTTTTGATAGTCATCAACAGGTATGATTAGATTGGTGCCAAAAGAAAAAGCAGAAAGACTTGGTAGTCTGTCGAAGAACTGTTGCCCAAACTGACGATTGGTTTCCAATACTTTCCAATTGGCTTCAAAACCATTTTTACTTATTTTCTTAGTTTTATCATCAGGTAAAAAATTACCGTTAAAACTAGGGGAATGCCAATCAGATTTCATGTTTACCAGCGTCTCTCTGCCAACAGGAATAAATTGTAGGCGCTCACTTCCATTTATCTTAATATCCATAGAAAAAGCCAATTCAGTGTCATTCTTAATGTTTTTTAAAAAGTTACTGGATAATGTGCTCATGGCTTGATCATCAAATAAAGGCTTTAGGTTTACTTGGCTAGTGTCTAACTGAATGGATATTTCATTGCGAATACCTTTTAAATTTGAGGTCTTCATCAGAACTGTTGCTTTGTTCCAAAAAATATCCTGCTCAGGAATTTCTTCTGCTGAAAAGTCGAACCCCTGAAAATTGCCCCTAAGATGGATATCAGAAGTATAAACCACGGACTCATAAATACCTCGTTCGAGAGATTCCGTGTCTATTTGAGCATTTATATCGAGATTTTCAGGAAAAAAATAAGCATCATGAAATACATCTTCAAGGGTTTTTATATAGGTCTTTGAATTTGGATCAAACACTTTTTCTTCTTTGTAAGTTTTATAAGGAATTTTAATAATCGGCCCGTAAAGAGTAACCTGATTGCCCCATTTTTGGTTGATCTCTTGAATAACCTCGGTCTGTCTATAACCTCGTTCGCGTATCAGGTCTTTTACAAAACTTAAGGGAATTAGAAGTATTACTAAAATAAACCCTACAATGAGCATTCTTGCTGAGATAGATGTTTTGAACCAGTTTCCTATTCGACTTCTTTTTGTTTCCATAATATATATTTAAAGTACTTTGTTTTTCAAAGTGAATTCATAAAAAAATTAGTTTTTCTTGTTTAAAAGCTTTTCCAAAGCGTCAATGTGTTCTTTAAATGCAATTCGACCGCTTTTGGTAACACTGTATTTGGTATTTGGTTTTCGCCCTATGAATGATTTTTCCACTGTAATATAATTTGCCTTTTCTAATGTTTTGGCATGGCTGGCCAAATTGCCATCGGTAGCACCCAATAGCTCTTTTAAGGTGTTAAAATCTACATTTTCGTTAACAACAAGTACTGACATTATACCCAAGCGAATACGATGGTCAAATAGTTTATTAATGTTATCTATAAGCCCCATGTTATGCTTTATCTTCTTTGAAGTAGATTAAGCTTCCGTAAATGATATGTAAAAAGCCAAAACCAATAAGCCAGAACCAAAACCCATAACCTGGCATTGCTGCGCAGATAAGTCCTAGAACAATCTCAGTATAACCAAGATACTTTATAGTGCCAATAGTGTATTTTGAAGCGCTTACCAAGGCAAGACCATAGAAAATGAGCATGAGAGAACCTGTTAAACCATAATGCTGACTGCCCAACTTTATAAGTATGTATATGCCTCCGGTCACCAGTGGTACTAAAAAGCTCGCTAAGAGCCTTTTGGTTGTGGCATCCCATAATTTTTCGTTGTTCTTTTTGGCTTTTTTCGAGCTCAGTAAATAGGCGGTGATAAGGCTTAGACCGGCCACGGCTATAAGAATTGCAATAATCAGCCTAAAGTTCCAGCTATGTAATGTAACATAGCTTCCCGGTTCTGGAAGCAGAAAGAAATAGGTTATGGCAGCTCCGGTTATAGCGTATAGACCAGCCATTATTCCCGATAGCCCACTTAATGAGATAAACCGCGATGAGCGGTTCATCAAATCTTTGATTTGAGAAATGTCTTCTAAGTATTTTTCCTCTCCCATATTAAAGTACTTTGAAATTCAAAGCTAATATTTTTTTCAATTACATCTCCTTTTTTAACAAAGTTTATGATTGTTGATTATTTTTAGTTTATGAATCCTGCGGAAGATTACATTTTAAGTCAAAATGAACCTTACAGAAGTATTTTGCTGCATTTAAAGGCAACGATTGAAGCAGTAATACCAGAAGTTGATTTAAAATATAAATGGAACATTCCCTGTTTTTATGCCGATAAAAGCCCCATTTGTTATTTGAATGCATCACCAAAAAAGAAGTTCGTAGACATTGCCTTCTGGAACTCCGCTCATTTGACCAAGCATTTAGATAAAATGGTCACCGAAAACAGAAAGGTGGTCAAATCACTTCGTTATACAACACTTGAAGAAATAGATGATGCTATATTAGTAGCTGTTTTGGAGGAAGCTTATACCTTAAGAAGGAAAGGATTTTACTAGTGGCGGTTACAGATTATTTATCGTAGCTCTAATAGCGACCAAGTCTTTTAGTAATTTTTCCAACAGACTTAAATCTAACATATTTGCCCCATCACTTTTTGCATTAGCAGGGTCAAAATGAGTTTCCATAAAAAGGCCATCTACTCCCGCGGCTATTCCTGCTCTGGCCATTGTTCCTATAAGCGCCGGTCGGCCACCGGTTACGCCAGATGATTGGTTGGGTTGTTGTAGCGAATGTGTTACATCTAATACAACTGGAGCGTACTGCTTCATAGTTGGTATACCCCTAAAATCTACGACCATATCTTGATAACCGAACATGGTGCCTCGATCTGTAATCCACACTTTTTCGTTATCAGATTCTTTCACTTTGGTAACGGCATGTTTCATACTTTCCGGACTCATAAACTGTCCTTTCTTAATGTTTACCGTTCTTCCGGTTTTTGCAGCCGCTACAATTAAATCTGTTTGGCGGGCCAAAAATGCAGGAATTTGTAGAACGTCAACATACTGAGCGGCCATAAAGGCATCTTGTTCCGTATGAATATCAGTAATGGTAGGAACGTCAAAGGTCTCGGATACTTTTCTTAATATTTTTAATGCTTTTTCATCACCAATACCCGTAAAAGAATCAATTCGGCTTCTGTTGGCCTTTTTGAAACTTCCTTTAAAAACATAAGGTATTTTTAAATCATCAGTAATTGCTACTACTTTTTCTGCAATGCGTAAAGCCATTTCTTCACCTTCAATAGCACATGGACCAGCCAAAAGAAAAAAGTTGTTACTATCTGTATGTTTTAGCTGAGGAATGAGACTTAACTGCATAAGTATATGTTTTAGGCAAAAATACTATTTTGAAAAAGTATCTGTTACTATACTACCCAAATTTACCTACTATGCAAAAAATAATACTTTCAGTCTTGGTACTATGGACTATCGGCGCCCATGGGCAATTTGGTAAAAACTGTGAACTGAGGCAGTTGAAAATAAATCTATTTAACCCAGGTATCGAATACGAAATGGCACTCGGAGTAAATAGTACACTAGACTTTAGGGTGGCTTGGCAGGCTGCCATTGAACCGGCTTCTGAAAATCCTATTGAAGATTATGATTTCTTTCCGGCGATAACAGTACAAAATAGATATTACCACAATTTTAGCGGTCGAGATAGAAGGGGAAGGCAGATTTATGGTAATTCAGGAAATTATATTGCGCCTTCTGTTGCTGTTTTCTCACCAGACTCCAGACTGGTCGATGGAGTTCTTGTCGATGGTATACATGGCTATGCTGGGTTGGTCTATGGAATACAACGAAGTTATAACTCTGGCTTAAGCTTTTCTGTCGATGCTGGAGCAGGATATTATGTTGGACCTTTTAGAGGTGGAATTCAACCGGTATTGAATTTAAGTATCGGTTGGATAGTAAGTGAGAAACGTTGGTGTGTAGGGAAGTAATGTTTTTATCTAGAATTGCGAATTCACCATATTCTAGTCGGTCTTTTTGGTACAGTATTTGGTAAATCAATCGAATAACTAAAAATCAAGCAAAAATGCGAAGACTTACAACCCTATTATTTCTATCTATTTCTACTTATGCTTTAAGTCAAACTAATTATGACGTAGAAAAGCAGCAATTTTCTATTAATGCCCTACTACCTGGTTTAGTATACGAATTGGGGGTTTCTAAAAACGCAACAATCGCTGCAGAGGCTACTGTTGGTTTTGCATATTTTGAATCAGATTTTTTTGGTAATGCTTTCGGAATTTACCCTATAGGTAGATTGCAATACCGCAACTATTACAATTTTGAAAGAAGACAGGAAAAAGGAAAAAACATTAGCGGTAATTCAGGCAACTATATTGCGCCTACCTTTGCCATACAAAGCGGTAAGGCACTTATAGGCGATTTGGATTATTCTTCAGACTTTTTTGCGGGAGCTGGTGTGGTGTATGGTTTACAGCGTACTGCGCCAAAAGGTTTTCAGTTTAGGTTAGAGGCGGGGCCAGCATATTTCTTTGATGGAGACAGAAGTGATTTCGGAATATTGGTGGCCGCTAAAATCGGATGGGTTCTTAGAAAACGCAGAAAGTAATCAGCTAAAAATCAATAAGATAAAAATAACATTTGTTTGTGTTGTGGCGTAGATAAATCAGAGTATCTTTGCACGCTCAAAAACAAGGTTATGTCTAAAATTAAGAATATTGCCATTATTGCTCACGTTGACCACGGTAAAACCACCTTGGTAGACAAGATTATGTTTCACTGTCAATTGTTTCGTGAGAATGAAAACAAAGGTGATTTAATTCTAGATAATAACGACTTAGAACGTGAACGCGGAATCACTATCGTTTCTAAGAACGTATCCGTTGTATATAAAGACACGAAAATCAATATTATCGACACCCCCGGTCACGCCGATTTTGGCGGTGAAGTAGAGCGGGTATTGAATATGGCAGATGGCGTTTTGTTGTTGGTCGATGCCTTTGAAGGTCCAATGCCGCAAACTCGATTTGTACTACAAAAAGCCATTGATTTAGGCCTTAAACCTTGTGTAGTCATTAATAAGGTGGATAAAGAAAACTGCACACCTGAAGAGGTTCATGAGAAAGTATTCGATTTAATGTTTGAACTGGGTGCCGAAGAATGGCAGCTGGACTTCCCTACTGTTTATGGTTCTGCAAAGAACAATTGGATGAGTGATGATTGGAAGAACGAAACCGAAAATATAGAACCCTTATTGGACATGGTCATCGAACATGTGCCAGAATTTAAACCAGAACAGGGTACAACACAATTATTGATTACTTCGTTGGATTTCTCTTCTTTCACAGGGCGTATTGCCATTGGAAGATTACAACGTGGGACTTTAAAAGAAGGACAACAAGTTTCTTTGGTAAAAAGAGATGGAACCATAGTAAAGTCTAAAATTAAAGAGCTTTACACCTTCGAAGGCCTTGGCCGTATTAAAGTGCAAGAGGTCGTTGCTGGCGATATTTGTGCCATTGTTGGAATGGAAGGTTTTGAGATTGGTGATACTGTTGCCGATATTGAAAATCCTGAAAAACTAAAGACCATCGCCATAGATGAGCCAACGATGAGCATGTTGTTCACCATAAATGACAGTCCGTTTTTTGGTAAAGATGGTAAGTTTGTTACCTCACGCCACATTAAAGAACGTCTTGAAAAAGAATTAGAGAAAAATTTGGCCCTTAGAGTTGAAGAGACCGATAGTGCTGACAAATTCATGGTGTTCGGTCGTGGAGTATTACACCTTTCTGTTTTAATTGAGACCATGCGCCGTGAAGGTTACGAACTGCAAATTGGCCAACCTCAAGTAATTATAAAAGAAATTGATGGAGTTAAATGTGAACCAGTTGAACATTTGACGATTGATTTGCCAGAAGAAGTTTCTGGTAAAGCTGTTGAGATGGTCTCTATCCGTAAAGGAGAAATGACTAGTATGGAAGCCAAAGGCTCTAGAATGTTATGTGAGTTTGTAATTCCATCTAGAGGTATTATAGGGTTGCGAAATCAATTGCTTACTGCAACAGCAGGTGAGGCCATTATGGCGCACCGCTTTTTAGAGTATCAACCGTTAAAAGGAGAAATCGCACAACGTAACAATGGCTCGTTGGTTTCTATGGAGAATGGTTCTGCAATTCCTTATTCCATAGATAAATTACAAGATCGCGGAAAATTCTTTGTTGACCCAGGTGAAGATATCTATGAAGGTCAGGTTATTGGTGAAAACTCTCGTGCAGATGATATGACGGTCAATGTGACCAAAACCAAAAAATTGTCTAACGTACGTTCATCTGGTGCAGACGATAAGGCAAAAATTGTTCCCGCAATAAAATTTTCGTTAGAAGAAGCTTTAGAATACATTCAGAAAGATGAGTATGTTGAAGTTACTCCAAAACATTTAAGACTCAGAAAGATTTACTTAAAAGAAGTAGACCGTAAGCGGAATAAGATAGCTTAGTTGATTACCTTGATAATAGAACCTGCCATCGCGGCTCCGATAATACCTGCATGATTCTTTAATTGTGCAGGTCTGATAGGCGTATTAATAGTTATATACTCTTCGTACGCTGCCCAATCTTTTGATGCCCCGCCACCAAGAATAATATGATCGGGTGAAACGATCAAATCAACAATATTTAAAAATTTATTGAAGCGCTTGGCCCATTTTTTATAAGTAAGACCTTCTCTTTCCATTGCTGATCCTGCAGCCCATGTCTCAATTTTCTTAAAATCTTTATAAGGTATTTGACCTAGCTCAAAATTTGGTAAAAGTTCACCATTAAAAAAGGCACCACTTCCGAGCCCTGTGCCAATGGTAACTATTAAGACCAAACCTTCAAGGCCTTTTCCAACACCATGGTTCATTACGGCATAACCAGCTGCATCAGCGTCATTAATTACCGAAAATTGTTGCCCGGTGGCTTCTTCGAATAATTTATCAACATCAACACCCAACCAAGATGGGTCTAAGTTACCTTCCGATTTGCAAATGCCTTTTTTAATTACCGTAGGAAATCCGCAACCAACAGGGCCCGAGTAGTCAAAATGTTTTACGAGCTGGGCAATAACATCGGCCATTGCTTCCGGTGTTCTTGATTTAGGAGTTGGAATTCGGTGTCTTTTGGTAAGCATCTCACCAGTTTCTGTATTAACCAATGCAGCTTTCATGCCCGATCCACCAACATCAATACCAAGAATTTCCATAGTAGGATAAAAATTTTATTTGGCAAAGAAACAAAAATCTTTTTGCAAGCGATTTCCGAAGAACATAGAATGTTGATAATCACCCTTAAAGTGTTTCTTCTAAAGGCTCAATGAAGTAATCTATAGAATTTAAAGAGTGATTTGGGTCTATAAAATCCAAAATATAATCTATTGCTTTTCCAAAACTGGTCAACATCTCCAATTGTTTGTTTTTTCCGAGTACGCTAGAAATGGTTTCATCTCTATTTCCGAATTTATACCCTCCTTTTTTAATCCAAATAAGATTAAATAGATGCTGCATTATCACATTGCCTAATTGATCTATAGAAATAGCAATTTTTAGCGCGTATTCGCCAATTCCTCTTAACCCTTTGGTGAAAAGCTGATGAAGAAGTCCAAAAACAAACCCAAATAGCCCTGTTGTAAATAATAAAGCTATAGAAATCAATAGTAGAAGCAATCCGATTAGGGGGTTTTTACGTTTTGGCTTTTCTCCTTCAATTTCTTTGTAGACCATTTTAAACCGCTTTTTGTATTACCTCGAACATCTTACTATTATCACACTTTAAAGTTTTGTGTGGGTATTTTAAAATAAGTGCATAATCATGAGTGGCCATAATAATGGTGCGCCCACTTTCATTAATTTCTTGCAATACCCGCATTACTTCAACACTGGTCTGCGGATCAAGGTTACCTGTAGGTTCATCGGCGAGAATTAGTTCAGGGTCATTCAGTAGCGCCCTAGCGATGGCAATGCGCTGCTGTTCACCTCCGGAAAGCTCATGCGGAAATTTGAAACCTTTGGTTTTCATACCTACCTTATCAAGAACCTCTTCAATCTTTGCATCCATTTTTGAAGTATCTGTCCAGCCCGTAGCTTTTAGCACAAACTTTAAATTGTTATTGATGTTTCTGTCAGACAATAATTTAAAGTCTTGAAAAACGATGCCTAATTTTCTTCTTAGAAATGGTATCTGTTTTTCTTCTAAAGACTTCAGATTAAAATCTACAACACTACCATAGCCCTGTTTTAAGGGTATGTCTCCATAAAGCGTTTTCATGAAACTACTTTTACCGCTTCCAGTTTTACCGATTACATAAACAAAATCTCCTTTTTTTACTTCAAGAGTTACGTTGTTAAGTATGAGATTTTCATTTTGAAAAATGGCAACATCCTGCAGTTTTAGTATCGTTTCGGGCATTTTATATCTTTAAGCAATTAAAGGTACGAAGTTCTATAAATTCTACGAATCTTAAATTTTGAAAAACATTAAATATACTTTGGCGCGGATTTTGACGTTATGGTATCATCAATCGAGAACAGCGTAGAACACTATGAATCGGAGAATCACTGCATTTCTATTCCTATTTTTCTTAGGATTTAGCCTTTTGTGCACTGCACAGGAAACCAAAATTTACAATCACGGAAAGAAACAATTTCAAGATGCTTTGGCACTGTATAATAATCAACAGTATCAGGCAGCACAGGCTTTGTTCGAGAAAGTAAAATCATCTACCGACGATTATGAAACCGAAGCCAATAGCAGTTACTATGCTGCTAATGCTGCGATTCGATTAAATCAACGTGGTGCAGATAAGTTAATGGAAGATTTTGTGGAACGTTACCCCACATCTACCAAAAGAAATTCTGCCTTTATGGATGTGGCTGATTATTATTTTGAAACAGGCAAGTATCCGTATGCCTTAAAATGGTATAACAAAGTTGATAAAACTGCCATGTCAAAAAAAGACGAAGAGCGTTTCAACTTTAACAACGGCTACTCGCTTTATGCATCTAAAAAACCAAAGGAAGCCGAACGCTATTTAAGTAGGGTAAGTAACTCTGCAAAATACGGTTCTCAAGCAAAGTACTACTTGGGTTATATTGCCTATGAACAAGATGATTATGAAGAGGCCAACGCGCGTTTCGATAAGATAACGGACCCAAAACTTCTAGAAGAAAAGCTTTCATATTATCAGGCAGATTTAAATTTTAAGCTGGGTAATTTTGAGAAGGCCATAGAAATGGCAAAAAAGCAGTTGCCAAAATCGGACAGAAGAGAGATTTCTGAATTAAATAAAATTATCGGTGAAAGCTATTTTAATCTAGAAAAGTATGGTGAGGCCATTCCGTATTTAAAACAATACAAGGGAAAAAGAGGTCGATTTAATAATACGGACTATTATCTCTTGGGATATAGTTACTATAAGCAAGGTGATTTTGAATCTGCAATAGGGCAATTCAATAAAATTATTGGAGGTGACAACAGCGTTGCACAAAATGCCTATTATCATTTGGCGGAGTGTTATTTAAAGTTGGACAAAAAATCGGAAGCGCTTAATGCTTTTAGAAATGCCTCCCAAATGGATTTTAATGCAGAGATTGAAAAAGATGCGCTACTTAACTATGCCCGTTTAAGTTATGAAATAGGCAATGCCTATGAACCGGTTCCGCAGGTAATGACTGCCTATTTAGACAAGTATCCTAAAGATGAGCATCAAGAAGAACTGCAAGAGCTACTAGTAGACTCCTACATTACTTCCAAAAATTTTGAAGGCGCCCTAACACTTCTGGAGAAAAATTCTAGTTACGCAAGTGATGAAACGTATCAAAAAGTGGCTTTTTATAGTGGAGTAGAACTTTTTATCGATAACAAGTATGAAGAGGCTTTGGAGCGTTTTTCAAAATCACTCAAAAAATCTGAAAGCCCTACATATGAGGCACGTTCTCAATATTGGAAGGCGGAATCTGCGTATCGTTTGAACCGTTTCGATGATGCCCTAGTTGGTTTTGAGCAATTCAAAAAGAATACCAATGCTAAAAATGTTGAAGAATACAAACAACTCGACTACAATTTGGGGTATTGCTACTTTAAGATAAAAGATTATAAAAATGCAGTAACCTTCTTTAAAAATAGCATTAAGAATAATGAAGATGAAGGTTTGGTCAACGATGCTTATCTAAGATTAGGAGATAGTTACTTTGTAACCAGTAGTTATAAAGCCGCCATATCCGCTTATGATGAAGCGTCAAAACTTAATGGGCCCGAACGTGATTATGCCGCGTTTCAAAAAGCGATTTGTAATGGGTTTTTAGGAAATAATAAGGCTAAAATAGAAGGCCTCAATCAATTTATAAATCGTTATCCGAAGTCCGCTTTACGAGATGATGCGCTTTTTGAATTGGGTAATACCTATGTTAAAACGGACCAAGAAAGACAGGGCCTTGAGGCTTACGACAAGCTTATTGCTCAGTTTAGCAGAAGTAAATTTGCCCCCAGGGCTTTATTGCGGCAAGGCTTGGTCCACTACAATGCAAACAGAAATGAGCAGGCATTGACCAAATTGCGAAACGTTGTTTCTGAGTATCCGAACACTCCTGAAGCCAAACAAGCGGTGGCAACTGCAAAATTGGTCTATGTGGATTTAGGAAGGGTAAGCGAATATGCGGCTTGGGTTAGAAACCTTGACTTTGTTGAGGTAACCGATTCCGAACTAGATGCCGCAAGTTTTGAAGCGGCAGATAGAAAATATGCTCAAGGCAACACAGAAGCAGCTATTCGTTCTTATGAAGACTATTTAAAGGAATTCCCCAATGGATTGGAAGCGATCAAGGCCAATTTTAATCTTGCACAATTGTATTTTTCTAAAGGAGATAAAGAAAAAGCATTGTCAAAATTCAAAATAGTTGCCCAGAATGATTTCGGAGAATATACCGAACAAGCACTCACAAGAGTATGTGAAATTTATGTTGGAAGACAAGACTACGAAAGTGCTATTCCGTATTTACAACAGCTTGAAAACGCCGCTGAGATTGATCAGAATAGAACTTTTGCCCAGTCGAATTTAATGAAAGGCTATTACGGTCAAAAGAATTACGAACAAACATTGACTTATGCCGAAAAGGTATTGAATGCTCCAAAAATAGACAACCGCATCAAAAGCGATGCCCAGATAATGATAGCGCGTTCTGCAATCGAAACAGGCGACGAGCAAAGGGCCGAGCTTGCTTTTTCTGAGGTGAAGAAAATTGCAACAGGAGAAACTGCTGCTGAGGCCTGGTATTATGATGCGTATTTTAAAAATAAGAATCAAGATTTTGAAGCTTCTAATACTTCAGTTCAAAAATTGGCTAAAGACTATGCTTCGTATAAAGAATGGGGCGGAAAGGGGCTAGTACTAATGGCTAAAAACTTTTATGCTTTAGGCGATGCTTTTCAAGCTACATATATTTTAGAAAGTGTTATTGAAAATTTTGCAGAGTTCAATGATATTGTTGCAGAGGCTAGAGGAGAACTTGCATTGATAAAGTCAAGAGAAGCAGAAATAAATTCATCAGTCAATCCGAACGAGAACTAAAAAGAAAAAGATGTTTAAGTCATATCTACTATTTTCCATCATTGTTTTGAGCCTATTTGGGGTGGTTCAGGCCCAGAAAACTGACGATATTGGTACTGAGACGGTAACTGTGGTAAAACCATATTCACCTACCGTCTCGGATGCCTTTAAAATAAAGTCTGTTCCTAGCTTGAATGATTCCATAGTGCTTCAAAAAAAGCCGATTACCTATAGTATTTTCTCTGTGCCGGTAGCATCTACATTTACCCCGGCAAAAGGGCAGGCCTCTCGTGTAGAGAAAACGCCTCCACCGACTTTATATAATTCATACGCTTCCGTCGGATTAGGAAATTTTAATAATGCCCTTGTAGATTTTTATACAAGTAGAGAGTTTAATAGGGGTGAAGATTTATTGGATTTTGGCTTGAGCCATCACTCTTCTAGAGGCAATATCGATAGTACTCCGCTAGAGACCGATTT
Organism: uncultured Croceitalea sp.; assembly: GCA_937969515.1. Classification (GTDB taxonomy): domain Bacteria; phylum Bacteroidota; class Bacteroidia; order Flavobacteriales; family Flavobacteriaceae; genus Croceitalea; species Croceitalea marina. Next base: position 15,499 of record CALBVX010000009.1, read on the forward strand.
TTATGACACAAAATTTGATGTTTCCTATGCCAAGAAAGACCGTGATAGGGATTGGGGAGCTAGTATTGGTTTGCAACATCAACAGTACAATTGGTACGGTATAGAACGCGGAACTTTTACCGAGGCACAGTTAGAAGGTATAGATGAACAGCAAAACTATTTCAATGCCGAGGCCAAAGCGCATTTGAATTTAGAAGATTCTTTCTTTAAAAGTGGTAAAATTTTACTTCGAAGATTTTGGGATGCCGTTGAATCTGGTGAGAATAGAGTGTTGCTAGAACCATCAATAGAATTGCCTATAACCGAAGAATTGGTGACCATTAATACCAAATTAGACTATGTCGGGGGTACTTTTAAGAACGAAAGCTTAAATAATACGGAGAACACCCAAGAAATAAATTATGGTCTATTTCAAGTTTCTGTCAACCCCAGTCTTTTAGTTTTACGTGATGACTTGACATTAAATCTTGGGGCCAATTTTGTCTATGGAACTGATTTGGAAAATAATGCCGGTAATTTTTACATCTATCCGGCGGTCACGGCTTCTTACCGCGTTTTAGATGAACAAGTTATCGCCTACGGTGGATTGGAAGGGCAATTAAGACAGAATTCATACTATGATTTTGTAAATGGTAACCCCTACGTTTCTCCGACTTTAGACATTCAACCTACCGATAGGCAATATGAGGCTTATGCTGGTTTAAAAGGACAGTTATTTTCTAACGTGGGCTACAATGTTAAAGGATCATATACAGCGGAAAACAGGTTGCCATTGTTTTTGCTAAATCCGCAAAACTTAGCCCGTGATGATGAAAAGGGATACAATTTGGGCAATTCTTTTCAAGTTTTTTATGACGATGTAAAGACACTTGGAATTTTTGCAGAATTAAACATAGACGTCAATCGAAATTTCACTCTTGGTCTTAATGCTGAGGTGTATGATTACACTACAGAAACTGATAACCCCGCATGGAACCTGCCTAATTTAAAAGGGTCGCTATTTATGGATTATCAGATTTCGGATAAATGGTTTATGGGCGCCAATCTATTCTTTGTTGGCGAACGTGAAGACTTGGTCGCTACGGCCCAGCCTAATACCCCAGCGAACTTATTTCCTTCGAGTATAGTAACTTTAGAAAGCTTTTTTGATGCCAACGCTCACCTAGGCTATCGTTTTAATGAACAACTTTCAGTTTTTGCGAAAGCTTCTAATATTGCGAATAACAATTACCAGCGCTGGTCTAATTTTCAAGTTCAAGGTTTTCAAGCTTTGGCTGGGGTATCCTATAAATTCGATTTCTAGAATAGGCGAAAATAAGAATGTCTTCTCAAGCATGACAATTTTCTTATCTTAGAAATGTATGCGCTGGGTTATCTATGTAGGGGTAGTACTTTTTTGTTTTCAAACTTGTTCTGTTTTTGCTCAAAATCTGGTAAAAAATCCAAGCTTTGAAGACTACCACGAATGCCCTAATATTTTAGGAACATTTAATGAACATGTGAAATCATGGTCAACCCCGACAGCAGGAACTACTGATTATTTTAATACCTGTAGTAAGGTAATGAGTGCTCCGGAAAATTTTAACGGAGTCCAACACCCGAAAGATGGTGAGGCATACGCAGGACTTTATTTTTATGCCCCTGGCGATTATCGAGAATATATTCAAGTAGCGTTAAAAAGAGAACTTAGACCCGGTAAAGAATATCAATTAAGTTTTTATATCAGTTTAGCCGAAGGTTCCGATTTTGCGGTAAAAGATTTTGGTGTGGTCTGTTCATACAAACAAATAGCCTTAAAGACTAAAAAAAACCTCTCTAGAAGGCAATTGTATAGTGTAGAGGGAAATAAATTCCATTCTTTTGAAATTAATCATCCAGATTTTCATGAGGATAAAAGTAGCTGGCTGAAAGTGTCGGTTTCTTTTGTGGCAAAAGGTTACGAGCGATTTTTGGTATTGGGCAACCTTAGAAATAATAAACTGACCAGAAAAGTGCAGACCAAGAGAAAGGAATCAAAAAAAGGAGCATATTATTATATTGATGAAATTTTATTGAAAGGAGAGCATGTAGAGGTTCAAACTAAGTTTAAATTGGAGACCCTGCATGAATTTGAAAATATATTGTTTGATTTCGATGTGTTCTCATTAGATGAAATTTCGGCGAACACCCTTAAGGAATTGTATACCCACCTAAATGAAAATCCAAGACTCCATATTACTATTCTAGGTCATACAGATAATAGGGGCTCTAAGAGGTATAATAAATTACTTTCTTTAAAAAGAGCTGAATCTATTGCAAAGTATCTTGTTGAATTGGGTTTGAGTAAAGAACGCATAGATGTTATCGGTTATGGAAGTTCAAAACCTCTTTTGTCAAATAGCAATGAAGAAGGAAGAAAAGAAAATAGAAGGGTAGAGTTTATTTTAAAAGAATAAAACTACTATTAATGTAAGATAATATTTACAATTTTGATACGTTATTTAATATTCAATAACTATTATAAATGCTTTTAGAAGGTAGGTGTTTATAGCTAAATATAAAATATGGCTCCTGATAAGAGAATTATTCTTATTCTACTTTCAGTCTTTCTATGTAAAGTTATAAGGTCTCAAAATTTGGTTTTGAATGGAAGCTTTGAAAGCTATCTAGAATGTCCTAAAAAGAAGGGTACTCTTGAAGATAGTTGTAAAAACATTAAAGCTCCGACCAAAGGATCAACAGATTATTTTCATGAATGTGGACTAAATGGGCTAGGGATTCCTAAGAATTTTAATGGAGAGCAATTTGCCTACGAAGGAGATGCTTATGCCGGCTTATATCTTTATAGTCCAAATAACTATAGAGAGTACATTCAATTTGAATTGGGCGAATCTTTGAAAAAAGGGAAAACATATAAAGCATCAATACGATTATGTATTGCGGAGAATTCAGTGCTTGCTGTTCAAAATGTTTCTGTTCTTTTTACGCAGCAGGAACTAGACTTAAATATTAATGAAAATTTATCTCCAAAGAGGCTAAATCATTTTAAAGTAAAAAAATTTTCATATCAAAATTTGGAAATAAAAGAATCAATATTCAACTATGAAAAGTGGGGACTATTAGAAGTTGAATTTGAAGCAAAGGGCTATGAAAAATATATGATTTTTGGCAATTTCAAAAATGATAAGGATTCTAGAACCGTTCGTTTAGATTTACAAAAGAGTACCCTAAGACCAATTTCATATTATTATATAGATGACGTTTCTGTACAATTAGAAGAAAAGCAGGAATATGCTATGAATACTCCTTTTGTTTTAAACAAGCTTCAATTTAAGTTTGATAGTTTCGAGCTGACCGATAAGGCTAAAGAAGATGTACTTAATGTATTTTACTATTTAAGGAAAAATCCGAATGTTCAGCTTCATATCTCAGGTCATACTGATAGTGTAGGGAGTGATTTTTATAATCAATATTTGTCCTCTAGAAGAGCCAGAGCTGTTGCATTATTTTTACAAGAACGAGGTATTGCCTCAGACCGTATAAATTGGGAAGGAAAAGGAGATAAAAGCCCTCTTTATAAAAATGACACGGAAAAAGCTAGAGATGCCAACAGAAGAGTTGAGTTTGTAATAACTGAATTCGAAGATAAGAATTAAGTAATTCTTTAGTAATCTAGTTAAAAATGGCTAAAATAAAATTGGTCGGATGGTTTAAAATAGACTCCTGAAACCAATGTGAATTCTTTCTTAGATTTCGATAAAAAGTTAAATCTATAAAATGTTTTTCGATAATGTTTTTTATTGAAGCCAACTTTTTTTTCTAAAATACTTTGCATTTCTGCAGCATACTCGAGCATCAAGCTTTCCGTTTTACCTCCACCTAGCACAAAAAAAGATTCCGATTTATAGCCTTTTGATTTGATATTCACTTTCCAATGAAAATCCTTCTTACTGGTAAGTGTAAACTCACCTTCATAATTGGTATAGGTAATGTCGTCCGTTTGATCAATTTCAACAGACGCCATATAAATTGGCAGACCTAGCTCATCAACAACTTTTCCAGATATGGTATTTTGGGAAATACCAAAAAACGGAATATAGGTTAATAGGAGCACAAGGGTTAATTTGTGCATTTCAATAAGATTTGGACTAGTATAACGTATTTTATTGATAATTAGTATGTTTTTGTAGTCTCGGTTGCAGGTAATGTTATCGCTACAAAAGTTTGTAGACAAACAATAATACCATAAAACCAACGTTTTTTATGCGGAACGAGAACCAAAAATTAACATAGAGGTATGGTGCATTTTTATTCTCGTATAGTATTAGGTTTCATTTTTTTATCAAGTATTTCGCTCTCAGCGCAAAACTTGATTCTTAATCCAAGCTTTGAAAATTACAAAGCGTGTCCTTCTAACATTACCAATTTTAACGCTCTGGTCGAAGATGTATCATTACCAACTTCCAGTTCGGGCGATTACTTTAATGAGTGTGGTACCGGTGATTTTTCGGTTCCTGAGAATTTCAAGGGAGCACAAAAGGCCGTTGAAGGCAAAGGATATGCCGGGCTGTATTTTTATGCATTGAACGATTACCGTGAATATATTCAGTTAAATACGGCAAAAACCCTACGAAGTAAATTTCCTTATAAGGTTTCTTTTAAGGTAAGTCTTGCCGAAGCATCAAGTTTGGTCTTAAAGGGTATGTCGATAGTATTGACCAATGCAAAGGTTAGAGTGCCTAACAGTTCTGCACTTACCCCTTCAAAATTAGATTTACAAGAAGGGCTAGAATTTTATGAGGTAAAACTCACCCCGAATAACTCAATGGCAGATACCGAAGGTTGGATAACATTATCTGGCGAGTTTGAGGCTAAGGGCTTTGAAGAACATATCATCATAGGAAATTTTCAAAATAACAATAGCACGGCACTCTTAAATAAAACAGGGCCTGTTTTATCCAAAGACTTCTCTTATTATTATATAGATGATTTTATGCTTGAAGAACAGCCGAGAATCAACTACGAAAAAGATAAAATTTACGTTTTAGAGCGTAACCCATTTGAGCCTAAAGGCTATGAGCTCGATAAAGAAGCCGTGGCCAGCGTAAAGAAAATCTTTAAGTTTCTTAAAGAGAATGCTGAGGTGCAAATGAAGATTACCGGGCATTCTGATAATGTTGGAAATACTGAATACAACAAGTTTATTTCTTCACTAAGAGCTAGAGCGGTTGCACTATATCTTAAAAAGTTAGGCATTGATGACAATCGTGTTGTTTGGGAAGGTGCAGGTGATACAAAGCCCCTTAGAAACGGAAAGATTAAGGAAAAGGCTAACCGTCGCGTAGAATTTGTGATGACCACCATAGAGAACCAATAGAAAAAGCTAACATTATATCTGATTGTGTATTTTTGGGGAAAGTCAATTCCTAATGAAAATACACATTCTTTCTTTTTTATTTTTAGTCCTATTTTTTTCTTGCAATTCAAAAGAAGAAGTCGACCTTATCGTTTACAACGCCAATATTTATACGGTAGATGATAGTTTTTCGACAGCAAATACCATGGCCATAAAAGATGGCGAATTTGTAGCGGTTTCCGAAGATAATTTGGAAAACTACATGGCCAAAGAAGAAATAGATGCAAAGGGTAAAACTATTGTTCCAGGTTTATTTGATGCGCACTGTCATTTTTATGGTTTGGGATTAACCCAACAAGTTGTCAACCTGCGAGGAACAACTAGTTATGATGATATTCTTCAAAAAGTTACCAATTTTCAGAAAGAAAAGCCCTCAAACGTTATTCAGGGTCGTGGCTGGGACCAGAACGATTGGGAAGTAAAAGAATTCCCGACAAAAGATAAACTAGATAAATTATTCCCAGATACCCCTGTAGTACTAGAGCGTGTAGATGGTCATGCCTATTTGGTCAATCAAAAAGCTTTGGATTTAGCAGGAATACACAATGAAACTAACGTGGAAGGCGGCGAAATAGTTAAAGACAATAGTGGAAATATCACAGGAGTCTTAGTTGATAACCCTATGGGCTTGATAGACGCCGTAATTCCTAAACCCACAAGGGCAACGCAGATTCAGGCGCTAAAAGATGCTCAAGAACTTTGTTTCGATTACGGTTTGACTACGGTGAACGATGCAGGTCTAAACAAAGAGACCATAGAATTAATAGATAGCCTACAGCAAGCTGGTGAATTGGATATTCGGGTGTATGCCATGATCAGCAATAACAAAGAAAATTTAGATTACTACTTACCAAAAGGTATCGTAAAAACGGATAAATTAAATGTACGCTCTGTAAAAGTATATGGTGATGGCGCTTTGGGGTCGCGAGGAGCTGCCTTACGTGAACCTTATTCAGATAAACCTGGACATTTTGGAGCCATGATTACTCCTGTAGATGCCATTGAGTCACTGGCAAAAAGGATAGCTGCTTCAGATTACCAAATGAACACCCATGCTATTGGAGATTCTGCAAATATTGCGGTATTAAGGGCTTATGCGAAAGCCTTGCCCGATGGTGCCGATAGAAGATGGAAAATAGAACACGCACAGGTAGTATCAGAAAATGACTTCCAATATTTTGGCACTGGTATTATTCCATCGATACAACCCACACATGCCACTAGCGATATGTACTGGGCAGAAGATAGGTTAGGCGAAGAGCGTGTAAGAGGAGCTTATGCTTTTAAGACACTGCTTGATAATGCCGGGATAGTTGTTTTAGGAACTGATTTTCCGGTAGAAAAAGTAAGCCCGTTTTTGACATTTTATGCCGCGGTGGCAAGACAAGATTTAGAGGCTTATCCCGATGGAGGATACCAAATGAAGGATGCTTTATCTAGAGAAGAAACTTTAAAGGGAATGACGATATGGGCCGCCTATTCTAATTTTGAAGAAAACGAAAAAGGAAGCATAGAAGTGGGTAAAAAAGCAGACTTCGTGATTTTGAGTGATAATATTATGGAAGTTCCAACCTCGCAAATTCCAAATCTAAAAGCAGAACAGGTTTTTGTTGGGGGCGAGAAGGTGAAATAATAAAGTCTTGAGAGTTTGTAAAGGGTCATTTCGAAATAAAATGCGAAGCATTGATTGAGAAATCTGTTAAGCTGAATAAGATTTCTCATATGCATTCGAAATGACAAAAAGTGAAAGATTGTTACAAAAAAAGCCCCCAAACAATTGTCTGGGGGCTTTTTCGATTTTATAAAATTTCGTTTAAAACATAATCGGTGTAGCAACTCGTGTAGTGCCCCAACCCATTACGAGATGTGCTCCGCCCTTTACTTCTTTAAAAGCGATAGAGAAAGCTTCTAAAGATTCAGAATCAGAACTCACTTTAGAACTAACTCGAACCACATCGGCAGCATTATCATAAGAATAAGCGCCCCATTGGTTTAAATTGTTGTTTAAAATTACGGTCCATTCACCGTTTCCAGGTATGGTAAACAAAGCATATGTACCTGCTTTTACACTTTTACCTCCAAAGCTGACGTCTTTGTAAAATGTAATTTCAGGAGCTTCGTTTGCTCCAGTACGCCATACTTTACCGGCAGGTGCCAAATCGGACATGGTACGTCCTTTTAATTGAGGTCTGCCATAGGTGACTTTTACTGCTTTATCAGATACTTTGTAACTGGACGGAAAAGCAGCAATATCTGCAGGGCTTTTATCCAAGCCACCAAATTTTTGGGCTTCAGCTTCGGTACTAAAAATTAAGGTCATTGCAAAAAATGCAATAGCAACTATTTTTTTCATAATTAAGATTATTTATTAAGTTTCAAAACTACCTGATATTTTGGGCCACTTGCTATAAAAAGAAGTTAAAGTTTGGCTTCTTCTAAAATGAAATATTTTACTTTTTTTCATCCATTTATTATTCCGGATAATGTATAAAATACATTTTTTAGTTATAATATGTAAGTATATTTTAATACTATGTTTTATTAATGTAATAATTAGGTGATTTTTGTCTCTTAATTGTTATCAAGAAAAGATTATGTGTGGTATTGTTTGTGCATTTGATGTAAAAGAGCCCGTTGAGTTGCTTAGGCCTCAACTATTGGAGATGTCAAAAAAAATTAGACATCGTGGTCCGGATTGGAGTGGAATATTTGCTAGCGATAATGCCGTCATGGCTCATGAACGGCTAGCGATTGTTGATCCGGCATCCGGAAAGCAACCTTTATTGAGTACTGATGGAAAACTTGTTTTGGCCGCTAACGGAGAAATATACAACCATACCGAGCTGCGAGAACAATTTCAAGGAAAATATGATTTTAAAACAGCATCCGATTGCGAGGTCATTCTAGCCTTATATCAAGAAAAGGGAGTTGATTTTTTGGACGAAATGAACGGTATTTTTGGTTTTGCGATATATGATACGGAGAAAGACGAATATTTTATCGCCAGAGATCATATGGGTATAATTCCGCTATATATCGGATGGGATAAGAACGGAACATTCTATGTAGCTTCAGAACTTAAAGCTTTGGAAGGGACTTGCTCCAAGATAGAGTTGTTTCCTCCCGGTCATTATATGCATAGTGCTAACGGTGAATTTGTGCGATGGTACAAACGCGATTGGATGGAGTATGAAGCTGTAAAAGAAAATGAAACCAGTATTCAAGCGATTCATGATGCTTTGGATGCTGCCGTGAAAAGACAGTTGATGTCAGATGTGCCTTATGGCGTTTTACTTTCCGGAGGTTTGGATTCTTCCGTTACATCGGCACTAGCAAAAAAATATTCACAAAAACGAATTGAATCAGGTGGTACTAAAGATGCATGGTGGCCACAACTGCACTCATTTTCTGTTGGCCTAGAGGGCTCTCCGGATCTTGCTGCTGCACAAAAAGTGGCCGACCATATTGGCACGGTACACCATGAGATAAAGTTTACCATTCAAGAAGGTTTAGATGCCATAAAAGATGTCATCTACAACCTAGAAACTTATGATATAACGACAATAAGGGCTTCCACACCTATGTACTTAATGGCACGTGTCATAAAATCTATGGGTATAAAAATGGTACTTTCTGGTGAAGGGGCCGATGAGCTTTTTGGTGGGTATTTATATTTTCACAAAGCTCCAAGTCCAAAAGATTTTCATGAAGAGACGGTTCGTAAATTGGACAAGCTTCATATGTACGATTGTCTAAGGGCCAATAAATCGCTCGCTGCCTGGGGCATTGAGGGTAGAGTTCCGTTTTTGGACAAAGAATTTATGGATGTTGCCATGCGTATCAATCCCAAAGATAAAATGATCAATGGCGAGCGAATGGAAAAATGGGTGGTTCGTAAAGCATTTGAAGCTTACCTGCCAGAAAGCGTAGCCTGGAGACAGAAAGAACAGTTTTCTGACGGCGTGGGCTACAGTTGGATAGACACCTTGAAAGAGGTGGTGAATGCTGAAGTGAGCGATGAGCAATTGAAGAGTGCCAATTTTAGATTCCCTATCCAGACACCAACTTCTAAAGAAGAATATTATTACCGTTCTATTTTTGAAAGTCATTTTCCGTCAGATGCGGCAGCATTGAGCGTTCCTCAAGAACCTTCAGTGGCTTGCAGTACTAAAATCGCGCTTGAATGGGATGAGGCATTTAAGAACATGAACGACCCTTCGGGCAGAGCTGTGGCCAATGTGCACGATGATGCCTATGTAAAATAATTTGTTTTCATATGTGAGCGTGAGAACATCATTTTTATTAGCTAATAAGAAGCGACAGATACTGTCGCTTCTTTTGTTTTAGAAGTATTTTTTCTCGGATAAATTTCAACGAAATATAGCATAATATTTTCCACAATCATTGTTAATAACTTAGAGGTGTCAAAATATCACAAACCCCTAATTCTACTGGGTATTGGTTATATTTGTAAGATTTGAAAAACGCAAAATAATTTAGTTATAAAACTATGAGCGAAGAAGCTAAAAACGAAGACGAAGAAATCAAAAAAAATAGTGATTCTGGGCAGAAAGACGACACTCCTATGAAAGACTATTCCGCAGACAGTATTCAGGCTCTAGAGGGTATGGAACATGTGCGAATGCGTCCGTCCATGTATATTGGTGATGTTGGAGTTAGAGGATTGCACCATTTGGTATATGAAGTAGTGGATAATTCCATAGATGAGGCCATGGGAGGGCATTGTGATACCATAAGCGTCACCATTAATGAAGATAACTCCATAACAACTAGGGATAACGGTAGGGGTATTCCTGTTGGTATACATAAAAAAGAAGGCGTTTCGGCACTTGAGGTTGTAATGACCAAAATTGGTGCAGGTGGTAAATTTGATAAAGACTCTTATAAGGTATCAGGGGGTCTGCATGGTGTTGGTGTATCTTGTGTGAACGCATTGTCAAGCAAATTGAAGGCCACGGTTTTTAAAGAAGGCAAGATTTGGCAGCAAGAGTATGAGCGAGGTAAAGCAATGTACCCCGTAAAGACCATTGGAGAATGCAAGGAGGAAGATAGAGGTACAGAGGTTACTTTCTTGCCCGATACCACTATTTTCACACAAACTATTGAGTATAGCTATGAAACGCTTTCAAATAGAATGCGTGAGCTTTCTTTTTTGAACAAAGGGGTTACCATTTCGATTACCGATAGGCGTCAAAAAGACGAAAAAGGAGAATTTGTTTCTGAAGTATTTAGCTCTACGGAAGGTTTAAAGGAATTTGTTAAGTTTTTAGATGCCACGCGTGAACCGTTGATTCAGAGTGTGATTTCGATGGAAGGAGAGAAAAACGGAATTCCAGTTGAGGTAGCTATGATCTACAATAATGGGTATTCTGAAAATTTACATTCCTACGTGAATAATATCAATACCCATGAGGGAGGAACACACTTATCTGGTTTTAGAAGGGGATTGACGTCTACTTTGAAGAAATATGCCGATAATTCTGGAATGTTAGATAAGCTTAAGTTCGAAATTCAAGGTGATGACTTTAGGGAAGGGCTTACAGCAATTGTATCTGTTAAGGTTGCCGAACCTCAGTTTGAGGGTCAGACAAAAACAAAATTGGGTAACAGAGAGGTTTCTTCAGCAGTTAGCCAAGCAGTTTCTGAAATGTTGACCAATTATTTGGAAGAACATCCTGATGATGCAAAAATTATTGTACAAAAAGTAATTCTTGCCGCTCAAGCAAGACATGCCGCAACAAAGGCCCGTGAAATGGTACAGCGGAAAACCGTAATGAGCGTTGGCGGTTTACCTGGAAAATTATCTGACTGTTCTGAGCAAGATCCTGCGCTTTGTGAAGTGTTTTTGGTAGAGGGTGATTCTGCAGGTGGTACCGCTAAGCAAGGTCGCGATAGAATGTTTCAGGCTATTCTGCCTTTAAGGGGTAAAATCCTTAACGTGGAGAAGGCCATGCAGCATAGGGTTTTTGAGAACGAGGAAATAAAGAATATATACACGGCCCTTGGTGTAACCATTGGAACTGAAGAGGACAGTAAGGCGTTGAATCTTGAAAAACTACGTTACCATAAAGTGGTGATCATGTGTGATGCCGATGTTGATGGTAGCCATATTGAAACTTTGATTTTAACGTTCTTCTTCCGTTATATGAGAGAATTGATAGAAGGTGGTCACGTTTACATTGCTACACCTCCGCTATATTTGGTCAAGAAAGGCTCTAAAAAGCGTTACGCTTGGACGGATGCCGAACGTGACGAAATAGTAGAATCAATGAACGGCGGAGCAGGTATTCAGCGATATAAAGGTCTCGGTGAGATGAATGCGGAGCAATTATGGGATACCACTATGAATCCCGCTTTTAGAACACTAAGACAAGTTACTATTGATAATGCTACCGAAACGGACCGTATTTTCTCCATGCTAATGGGTGATGAGGTGCCTCCGCGAAGAGAGTTTATAGAGAAAAATGCCGTTTATGCGAACATTGATGCATAGATAACGACAGTTCACAACAAAAACTCGCTCCTACAGGGCGAGTTTTTTAGTTTTAGGAAAAATTTTACAAAATGAAGAGAATAATTCTTTTTGGTATAGTAGGTGTTTTTTCCTTAGGGCTAAGTGCGCAATCAGATTTTAGTGATGTTTTCGCGGCTGGTGTAGAAGATGCCGAACGTTTTAGTAACGATTATTTCGGACCTATGTCCGAAGCCGCCATTTATAGTATGGCGAACGGATGGTATAACTCTGCAGATTCAAAACCGCTGGGTGGATTTGAGATCTCACTTGTAGGTAACATCACGGGTTTCAAAAATAAAGAGGACAAAAAAGCATTCTTGATTGATGAAGCGAATTACACCAACCTGCAATTGGTTGGGGGCAATGATGCAAGAACCGACACCCAATTGGTTTCGTCGGTTTTAGGTGATATAGAGGGTATAAGTGTTTTTGTAGAAGACCCAAATGGAATTCTAGAACCTCAACAATTCACTTTGCCATCAGGTTTAGCCTCTGAAGGGCTAAATTTTGTACCATCAGGTTTTATTCAGGCCAGCGTTGGCTTGGTAAAAGGCTTGGAAGTAAAAGCTAGATTCTTGCCAAGCATAAATTTTGATGATGATGTTGAATTTGGGCTTTTTGGTGCGGGATTACAATATGATTTTACGAAAATTCTTCCTGGTGATAAGATTCTACCCGTTGCCTTATCAGCAGTTATTGGGTATACCAATTTGAATGCTTCCTATGATTTTACCGATCAAGGCTTGCTAGCAGGCGAAAATCAAAGAATAGAAACAACATTTAATACATGGACTTTTGCTGCCGTGGCATCTAC
>CALBVX010000010.1 GCA_937969515.1 uncultured Croceitalea sp.
AATAAGGGGGTAGACATGTATAATCTCGCTGTAAACAAAACGGCACAGTACCAGTTTCAACCAGAGCTGCAAGTGGTATCGAACAAGCAGGGTCTAGGTCTTGCCCTACGGTTTTAATATTTAAGACTATCGACCAATCACTTCGCTAAACTTGCGATGTTACCCCAGTCGAAGCCTCTTATTCCGAAGAAATTATAGTACTTACCATAGCCCATATTTTCTCTAACCAAGCATTCAGGGTGCATTTCATCTAAAGCTGCATGATTGCAGCAATATTAAGGAGCTGGATTTCGTTGGGTAATCAATTGCTGTACCGTTTAGTAACTCGTCTAGCTGTAGCGCAATGTTAAACCCAAATCACATGATGAAAATTACCAAGGCTTTTAATGTTCAAAAATTAAGTTGCTGGCTAATACTTCTAGCCTTTACAATTCTTTTAGCGGCCTGTAGTACTGAACCAGCTTCGTTAGCGAATGATGAAGAAGCTACTGATGAGGAAGTAACCGATGAGCAGGGGAACGATAACCCTGTTGATGAAAATTTTAATGCGGATATCAATAATGACGGCGAACTTAATATTCTTTTTATTGGATCGAGCAGGTCGATACAATCTGATGTAGCGGCCTTCTCTTTAAATAACGTTGCAGAAGAACTAAATAGCATTTTATCTCAAGACGCCACTATTACTGCCGCTGTAAACGTTAGCTACGAGGATATTTATAACACAAAAGCCCTGAGTACGGCTCTTGGTTCAGGTGGTAATGAATTTGATTATACCTATTATAGCCATTCGCTATTCCAATATTATCATTGGCCAGAAGGGCAAGCGGAACGCATTTCGAACCTAAAAGGCGACGGTGAAAAAGACTGGGATTATGTAATTATGGCGTCGGACCCTTATATTATTTCGAAAACTCCCGGATTTTATTCCCTAGGGGTAAACCAGATTGCAGCAACAGTTATTGAGGGTGGTGCAAAAGCCCTTTTAGTATTGCCATGGCCAAAAGACGAAGCGAAGACCACAACCATTTCAAGTTTTGAAGAATTTACCTATCGCACCGCCTCGGGAGCCAAAGTAGACCTAGAAGTTGTACCTGCTGGTCTAGCTTGGGAAAATCTGGAAGGCAGTCTTAAAGATGAAGACAATGTACATCCTTCCCCAAATGGTGCTTATTTAACGGCAGCTTCAATCTATGCTCAGTTATATGATAAGAGCGCCTCTACCTCAGCGTATACTTTTAACGATGTTATTGCAGATGAAGCTTTAACCAGTACAAAAAATGCAAGAACAGACAGTCATTTTTCAGGTGAGTTTAATTTCACTTCCCCCTTTAAAAGTTGTGATATCAATAAAAGCCTGCTGCGATACAACCATACAGGCACAAGTTCAGAAAATGGGATAATGTCTGGGCTTAACTGGGTCATCAACAAAGATGACCAGACCCAATTAGAAAGAGATGGCGCACCCTTAGTAGATTTTAATATGGGGAGGGCCAATACCAATTTTGAAGCTAACAAACGCTATAAAATAGACGCTTCTAAGTTCGATTTTTCATTCGGATTTCCGATGCAAGATGGTTCCGCTACAGGAAATACAACTATGCGCTACGGTATTGACAAAAGAGGTTCACAAAATGAAAACGGTACAGATTTAGGCGTCGCCTTGTATATGGTTCGCCAAAACGAATTGCCTACGGGTAGGGCAATACCGATTCGAGCATTATATGCCCAAATGAAAGAATTGAACATTGCAACATCTGCTTACCGTGACAGCTGGCACATGAGCAGAGACCTTGATAAGGCCGCCGGTGCTTATATGTACACCTTATTAACGGGCAGGTGTGATTTAGGCATGGAACCCATGGACCAATCTTCAGGAGAATGGAAAACATGGAGAGCGCATAAACTTGGCTATGAAACAGCCTATACCCTTATGACCCTTAAAGGCGATGTTCCTGAATGTAACTAAATGAACCGATGGGTAGATTCTGTTTATCTTAGTGTTTCACACGAGATATTATGAATTTGAACCAAATTACAGTTCCATCGGTTGACATCCCTAAAGCTATTGCTTTTTATAAGACCTTAGGTTTAAAGCTGATTGTGGAAGCGCTACCCCATTATGCACGTTTTGTTTGCCCCAATGGCAAGGCTACCTTCTCCGTGCATTTGGTGGAAGAACTTCCGAAAGGTGATGGTATCTACGTGTATTTTGAGTGTGATGATTTAGATGATCGCGTTAACGACTTAAAAGCAAAAGGAATTCTTTTTGACGAATTGCCCAACGACAAATCGTGGTTATGGCGCGAAGCACGTTTAAAAGACCCGGATGGCAATCAACTTATTTTATATTTTGCAGGTGAGAACAGACTTAATCCGCCTTGGCGGATATAATCCCTAAAAAAATACTAATGATTTCGCTGCGACCTGCATCTCCAAAAGATTTAGAATTACTGCAATATTGGGATACAAAACAGCATGTTAAAGACGCGGACCCAGACGAAGATTGGGACTGGGAAAAAGAATTAAACTTTGACCCACCTTGGCGTGAACAGTTAATCGCAGAACGCAACGGCGAGCCTATTGGCTGCATCGTTATCATAGACCCTTATGAAGAAGAAACGCAGTATTGGGGCAAGGTTCCTAAAAACCTACGCGCCTTGGATATCTGGATTGGCGAAGAAGCTAACCTTAGCAAAGGGTATGGTACGCAAATGATGAATTTGGCCATCGAAAAATGTTTTGCCGACCCTAAAGTGACCAAAATAATAATCGACCCTTTAAAAACAAATACCAAAGCCCATAGGTTTTATGAAAGGTTAGGTTTTACATTTGTTGAAGAACGGGTTTTTAACGGTATTGCATGCTTTGTATACGAGTTAAAACGGTAATACCGAACAAAAATTTAGGCATGTTTAGATATCCATTTTTTGAATTCCTTGTAAATTCAACGCATTAAGCATAGTTAGGTTATTTTGAACATACCAAAACACATTTTACCCATCATTGTAATCGCCCAATTTTTATGCACTTCCTTATGGTTTGCGGGGAATGGGGTTATGGTTTCACTCATCGCCCATTTTGATTTTGGGGAAAATGGCCTAGGTAATATTACCGCTGCCGTACAATTTGGCTTTATCGTGGGTACCTTACTCTTTGCCTTATTTACTTTAACGGACCGTTTTTCACCTTCAAAAGTATTTTTGGTCAGCTCCATTTTGGGAGCGATATTTAATCTGGGTATTGTTTGGGAAGGCAATAGTTCGACCAGCATACTTTTATTCCGCTTTTTTACCGGCTTTTTCTTGGCGGGTATTTATCCCGTAGGTATGAAAATAGCCGCAGATTATTATGAAAAAGGGCTGGGGAAGGCCCTTGGCTATTTGGTCGGTGCATTGGTTTTAGGAACTGCGTTTCCGCATTTTCTAAAATGGCTTGCTGCTGTATTTAAATGGCAATATGTAATTTATGCCACCTCAGCTCTTGCCGTTTTGGGCGGTATTCTTATGATACTGTTCGTTCCTAATGGTCCATATCGAAAACAAGGGCAACGAATTGACCTAAGCGCTTGTTT
>CALBVX010000011.1 GCA_937969515.1 uncultured Croceitalea sp.
ATGCAGATTATATAGAAAATCCACGTAACGGACGCAAGTATGTCTATTTAAAGAAGTTTGCCAACAAACAAGAAGCCATGACCGCCTATGCTTCAAAAATGGGCGGAACTTACAATAATGATATGTGGGTAATGAAAGTGAAAGGCACAGATGATTATACCAATGACATCGCCGCTACTACTGGCACGTCTAAGTACGGGGCCAATACCCTTCAAAAGAATATTGTTGAGAACAACAAACAAAACCCAAATGAAGTAACTGCAAAAACCTATAACCTCAACGGAGTTGGTAGCGGGTACTATATCATCGCAAATGTTTTTGCAAACACCTCAAATGCAAATCGCTTTGTGAAAAAACTAAATGCGCAAGGTTTAAATGCGGGTTACTTTATAAATCCAGAGAACAACTACAAATATGTGTATTTGAAAAAACACGAAACTTGGAACAACGCACTTATATCTTATTATGATAGGTTAGATGATGCCTATGATGATAAAATGTGGATCATGCGTGTTAAGCCTAATAAAATAGCTTAGGTCAAGTTGTTTTGTATGCTTTAAAACTCATTGCGCCCCTTGAGCGTTCTCCGGTTCTCACTTTTATTTTCTCTAAGATCCGCCGATTTTTCTGTTACCAACTCATATAGAAACATATTCTTCTCTCAAATTAACATATGTCTTTATCTTAAAAACACACTGTTCATCTATGCTCTCTTGTTTGTAACCCCATTAAAACTAGGGCTTACCATGAGAAATCCTGCTTTCACAACAGAAAGTAACCCTGCTACAACAATAAGTTTTCGACCTCAGTTTTAAGGCTAATCTTTGTTATTGGATAAGATTGGAGTAGCCCTATTTCAAATAGACAAATAGCTTAACTCTATCACTAAAACAACGCCAAGTCGCCTCCGGTTTGGCCCAGTTTTATTAAACCGACGAACTAAATGAAACTATCTTTTAGGATACCAAAACCTGCTTTTCTTTTATTACTTTTAATACTCTGCTGTGTCGGTATAGCATCTGCACAAGAATACAATACTTTCGAAGTTAGATACCAGAGTAATTTAAGGGGTGACCTTACTTTTATTGGAAACAACATTCTTAATAGGGACAGCGGCACTAGTGGCGAAGGCCCGAACGATGCCTATAATAATCAGCGCAACAACAATAACGGCTCCACCAACAATGATAACAGCGGTTTTTACAATTACAATGATTTTAAAAATATGCAGTACATTGATGTAGATAGTGATCCATCTACATTTAGTTCAAGTACTTCAACATTTACATTTGAACAGGCCGATTGTAATTTAATTCGCTATGCCGGGCTATACTGGTCAGCAACATACCCCAGTGCAACAGCGAATGGCTCTTATAATAGTTCAGGCTATACCCCCAATACCGTAGCTGTCGGAACGGGAAGAGAAACCGATTTTAACCAAGTGAAATTTAGGGTTCCTGGAGGGGCGTATGTAGATATTACTGCTGATGAAGTATTGTACGACGGATTTAACAGTACCGATAATACTGTAAGACAAAACAGTCCGTATGCCTGTTATGCCGACGTGACTTCTATGATTACGGCATTAGCCAATCCCGAAGGAGATTATACCGTAGCAAACATCAGGGCAACAACTGGGGGCTTGACTCCTGGGGGCGGTTCAACCGGCGGTTGGACCCTTGTAATTGTTTATGAAAATCCAACAGTGACCGGTAAGTTTATAACAACTTTTGATGGTTTTGCCCGGGTAAACGGAACAAACACTATCGATATCGACTACAGTGGTTTTGAAACTATTCCTTCAGGACCTGTGGAAGCTGACTTAGGTGCCGCTACGCTTGAAGGGGATTTTAGAATAGATGGTGATGGTTTAAGCATTGAAGCCTCAAGCAATTCAGGTTTTACCGCAATAGGCAACGCCACCAATCCAACAGATAATTTCTTTAACAGTAATATTACCTTAGATGGGGTCGTAACTACCAATAGAAACCCAGCAAGTACAAATACGCTGGGCTACGACACCGATATCTTCCGCCTAAATAATGCGGCCAACTCCATAATACCAAATGGTGAAACGGCAGCAACATTTCGGTTTTCTACGGATGGAGACCAATATTATCCCTTCTTTAATTCCTTCAATGTTGAGGTTATTGAACCCAATATTGTTCTTGAGAAAAGGGTAGAAGATATTGCTGGAAATGATATTACTGGCGCAGGTGTAAACCTGGGTCAATTTTTAGATTATGTACTCTCTTTTCAGAATATCGGAAATGATAATGCGACAAACTATACAATACGTGATGTTTTACCGATTAATGTCACTCTTGATGAAACAAATCTAATCTTACCTGCTGGGGTTACCTATGTCTATACGCCAGCTACAAGAGAAATAACTTTTACAATACCCAATAATTTAATCGAAGAAAACGATCCTGCCTCTAGCATTAGAATGCGGGTAAGGGTAGCTGAAAACTGTTTTGATTTTATTGATGCCTGTACTGATCAAATTCAAAATGTTGCGTTTTCTACATACCGAGGCCAAATCAATACGGCACAAATAACCGATGACCCCAGTGTTAACGATTTTGATTCATGTGGTTTTGTAAATGCAGGTGCAACTAACTTCTTGCTAGATGACTTGGATGCCTGTGATTTTTCAAGAACGGTTCAATTGTGCGGTGATAGTGTGGTACTTGATGCCGGTGATAATTTTGATGCCTATTTCTGGTATGTAGATGAAAATAATGACGGTCTAATTGATGCAGGTGACACCCTTATTTCGGGTGCTAATACAGATACCCTTCTAGTAACTGAAGTGGGGACATATATTGTTGACAAACAAGTTGCTGACCCCTGTAAAGGTTTTCAAGAAATCATAACCGTTACTTTGTTTGGCACAACCCAAAGCAATCCGATAACAGCATTGATAAATGATACTTCCAACACTGTAGAAGGAGAAATCGTCGTTTGTCCGAATGACGGTGAAGAACTGCCGGAAATATTTCTTTGTGGACTTAATGACACTGAACTTATTCAAATTAATATCCCTGATGCAGATAGTATTGTTTGGGAGCAACTAGATGAGGCAAGCTGTTCTGCTGCTACTGAAGATTGTGCCAACAAAAACAATACCTGTACATGGAATACGGTCGAAACCGGAGGTGATTTTACAGCATCGGATGCCGGTCAGTATAGAGTGGTCATCAACTACGCCAACGGTTGTTTTTCAAGATTTTATTTTAACATCTTCAAAAACCCTCTCGACCCACAATTCAACAGCAGTGATATTATCTGTAATACCCCTGGTAACATTACTGTCACCAATATGCCTTTAGACTATGAATTTCAACTTGTTGACGCTACCAATGATGCCGTTTTAGTGCCATATAGTGCCAATAATGGTCCTAGTTTTGATATAGCGGCCAACGGTGCGTATCGCGTTGAAATGAGACAACAAGGTGTTGTAGATGGTTGTGTTTTTATACTTGACAACATAGGTATTCTCGATAGAGATTTTCAAGTTGATGTTACAAGTAGAGACACAGATTGTAATGGTCTAGGTGAGATATCAATATCCGTACTTAATGTTGAGGCCCAATATTATTATGAAATATCTCAAGGAGGAACATCCGTTGATACTTTTGGCCCATCTAACGACAATAATTATACCTTTGAAAACTTAAATGATGGCGTTTATGATATTCTTGTAACTACCGATGACGGCTGTAACTACACCGAACAAGTTACAATTAACGACCTTTCCGATTTAGATTTAACAGCAAGGGTTTCTCAACATATTACGTGTAGAGAGGGTAATATTCAAATGGACTCCTCGGGAGGTCAAACACCTCATAATTATGCTATCTGGTCTTATGTTGATGATAACGGTGTCACTGTTACTTCCTATCCTACCGTTAATGATATTCCGGCTGGTGAGTTTCAGACCAGTGTGATTTTTGACATTCTTAATCCGGGAGACTATACGTTCGTTGTTGTTGATAGAAATAATTGTTTTGCTTTTTCCAATACCGTAAATATTGAATTTCAACCAGCAGCAGATTTCGACCCAACTTCAATTATTAATGTGTCTTGTTTCGGGGAATCTACAGGTTCTATAACTTATAATTTGGTCGATGATAATGGATTTAGACTGACCTATTACTTGTTTGATGGAGCGACAACAGATGAAAACAATTACGACATAAACAATGCGCTTGCGACCAACACTAATGGGTTCTTTCCTAATCTGCCGCAAGGCGATTACTTTATAGTTATAAACCAAAGAAAGGGTAGTGCCGATTGTGATTATTTTGAAACCTATTCGGTTTCAGGTCCATCTGCCGCAGTTGCTTCCAGCCTTGCGCTAATTCAAGATTATACTTGTATCCAAGACGGCATTATAGAAGCTCAACCGGCTATAGGAGGAACTGCACCATATGCTTACAGTATTGACGGTGTAAATTTCATTCCAGATTCGACACCGAACGCTAATCGATTTGAAAATTTAACGGACGGCACATACACTGTAACCGTTAGAGATGCAAATGGCTGTTTGTTCGTCACCAATAGTATAACTCTTGACCCTTTAAACCCCCCAACCGATTTAACCTTTACAGCTAGCGCCCAGACCTGCCCTACACTTACATCAGATCTGGTGGTAACTGTTGTAGATGGAAACACCCCGTTCAATTTCGAAATCATTGCTCCTAGCGCAATCGCCGCAACATCTATTAGCGGAAATACTGCAAATTTTGATGGCTTGGCCCCAGACACTTATACATTTAGGGTAACCGACGACAAAAATTGTGTTTACGAAGAAAGTTTTACTATCGCTCCAGCGCCGCAAATAACTGTTACCGGTCAGCTGATCAATAATATTTCTTGTTTTGCTTCAACCGATGGAGAGGCAAGGTTTGTTGTTGCGGATTTTGTGACCTCTTTTGATTATTCCGTTACAGGGCCATCAACTTTTTCAGGAACTGGAGAAACCAATGGAACTATTGACTTAAGTGGTTTAGATAATGGTACATATACGATTACCGTAACTGACAATGACACTAATTGCTCTGCCACTACAAGTGTGCTAATTAATGCCCCGCCCGCAGCCCTAGCAATAACAGATTTAGATGTTACAGATTTAAGTTGCTCTACTACAGGAACTGTTCCTGGATCCGTAACAATAACAGCAGAAAATGGCTGGGGAGGATATGAATACGAACTTGAAGATCCTTCTGGAACTGTCACA
Organism: uncultured Croceitalea sp.; assembly: GCA_937969515.1. Taxonomy (GTDB): domain Bacteria; phylum Bacteroidota; class Bacteroidia; order Flavobacteriales; family Flavobacteriaceae; genus Croceitalea; species Croceitalea marina. Next base: position 5,246 of record CALBVX010000011.1, read on the forward strand.
GGACCACAAGGAACGAATTCTTTTACGGGCCTTACCGATACCTCAGGAAACTACACCGTTACAGTTAGAGATGCCGGTGGTTGTGAGGTGACCCAAACCTTTGGCCTTTCGCCTACTATTTCGCCTGTGTTAGACGTAGTCGCAAACAATCTGTGTTATGATAGTAGTACAGGTTTAGAGCTCACAGCGAGCGTTACTTCAGGTGGTGTTGCTCCATTTCAATATCGTTTAAATGGTGGGGCATATCAATCAAACACAAATTTTACAGGTCTAGGGCCAGGAACATACACAGTTGAGGTAATTGATAGCAGAAATTGTACGGCTTCGGCAAGTATTACTGTTTTCCCTACCTTAAATGCCAGCGCTAACCTTGTTAAAGATTTAGATTGTAGCGCGACCCCCGATGCAGAAATTGCGATTTCCATATCAGGAGGAAACCCAACATTCACCTATGAAGTGTTTTTAAACGGAGCTTCTTTTCAAGCGAATACTCCTGTTCCTAGCACATCATTTTCATATTTTACGACAACTCCAGGAACGTATACCTTCACTATTACCGATAGTGAATCTTGTACGGTTACAACAAACACTATTGTAGTTACCGATAATCCACTGCCCACCGTATCCCCCTTGGTAACGGATGTGCTTTGTAACGGTGACTCCAACGGTGCGGTCGACCTTAACGTGTCGGGCGGACTCGCTCCATATTCCATCGTATTCGACGGTAGTGCGCCTTCCACGCAACAAACCTACACGGGCCTTGCCGCAGGTACTTACACCTACACCGTGACCGATAGCAAAAACTGTGTTACAACAAACACGGTGACCATAAACGAACCAGCGGTACTGAGCCTCACCACGGCCATTACCGTAGACTATACTTGTGATAACGATGCCACCATAGACGTAACGGCGACCAATGGCGGTACGGCCCCTTATCAGTACAGTATCGACGGTGTCAATTTTAGCGGCACTTCAACCTTTACAGGCCTTACCGATGGCACCTATACCATTACCGTAAGGGATGCCAACAATTGTGTGCGGACAAGTGCACAGACCATTGACCCGCTCGATCCGCCCACCGACCTATCATTTACACAAACGGCACTGACATGCCCGACCTTGGTAGGGGACGTTACAGTAAGCGTAACAGGTGGCAATACCCCGTTTACATATGAGATCATAGCTCCTTCGGGAAGTGTGACCAACAACGGAAACAACGCAACGTTTACAGGGCTGGCCCCAGGAACATATACCTTCCAGGTAACTGACGGTAAAAACTGTATCATAACCGAAGACTATACCGTCGACCCGATACCACAAGTAGATGCCGTTTCACAATTGGTAAGGAACGTTACCTGTGTAGGCGATACCGACGGCGAGTTCAACTTTACCGTATCCGATTTCGATACTACCTATAGCTATATCGTACAGGATGGATTGGGAACTACCGTTACATCGGCGAACAATATCAATACAACAACACCGATAACCGTACCCGGCCTTGCCGCGGACACCTATATCATAACCATTACCGATGACGTTACCAACTGTACCGTTACACTGAACCAAGTCATTGCGGAACCTGCAACGCCCCTTGGATTTACCTTTACAAATACCGACGATACCTGTGTGGCGGACGCCACCATTACCGTGAACGCAACTGGAGGATGGGGCGGTTACGAATACCAGTTGGAGGAAATCTCCGGACCGACCATCATATACCCTTACCAGAGCGGAAACTCCTTTGCCGATGTGGCTCCGGGAACTTACGATATCTACGTAAGGGACACCAATGGATGTATCGTTGTACAGCGTATTACCATAGACCCTGCGGAAACGCCCGTAATAGCCCTTGCTCCTTCCGACCTGTGTTATGACGGTACAGATCAAGCTTCCCTGGTGGTCAACATTACCGATGGTGTAGCTCCTTATTCCTATACCATTAACGGAGGAGGGCTTATAGCTGCCAGTGGAAATCCTTTCACCATAGCAAACCTGACCCCGGGAACATACAATATTCAAGTGACCGACGCCTATGGCTGTGTATCGAACACTATCACACAGACCATCGAACCGCAGCTTACCGCAAACGCAGTACTTACCCAAGACCTGTTCTGTACAGCGAACGCGATCATCGATGTGACCATAAGCGGAGGATATACACCATATGCTACCTACCAAGTGCAGATAGATGGCGGTGGATATGGAACAACAACCGCAATAACAGGAAACGGCTTTACCTACAACGGGGCCGCAACCGCAGGTACTTACCAGTTCCTTATAACCGACAACAACAACTGTACCGTCGAAACAAACGAAATCATCGTCTCACCAACCGTTAATCCTCAAGCGACCGCAATCGTAACCGACGCAGCTTGTTTTGGTTTCGCTGACGGTTCCGTATTTATTGATGTTGATGAGAATTTTGGTGTTGCACCATATACTGTAAGCTTTGATGGGAGTGCTTTTACAGCTACAAGAACTTATTCAGGGCTTGCTGCTGGTACATATACCTATATTGTTAGGGATAGCAGAGGCTGCGAATTTACGGCCAACGCAACTGTAGGTGAACCTTTGCAGATATTATCTAATATGACAGCAACGGATGTAACCTGTAATCCTGCAACGGGGGCTTCAGTTTTAGGTAGTGTTGACGTCACAATTACCCAAGGAGGTGTGCCAAACTTTACTTATACGCTTTATGATAGCACAAATGCTATCGTTGATACCGCTGTATCGGCAAGTACAACACATACTTTTAGTAACCTTGATTTCGGCGATTACTATGTAAGAATAATTGATGCCAATGGTTGTGAAAGTGACTTAGGTTCTGTAAGAGTAAGTTCTAATCCATTCTTGACTTTAACGGCAAGCCCTGCGCCATCAGATTGTGTGACGGGCGGTACAGTAGAAATTACGGCATCGGGTGGTTCCGGAAACTATGACTTTGAGGTTTATGACGGTGGGGCTGGTCCTACAACCGAGGTAGCTACTCCTCCAGATACCGAAGTGGCAACTTTCACCGGTCTCAACCCTGGACAAACCTATATTATAAAAGCTGAAGATACTACAAACGGATGTGTCAGTTTCCTTGAGGTAACCATCCCTCCTGTATCCTCAATCTCACTAGTTGTTGATGCAACAACTGACATCACTTGTGTGGCTGAAGATGATGGTATAATGACATTTACTGTGGACAATTATGACACTTCTGTCACTTCCATTAACTGGGAAATTTTAAATTCACTTACAAATACACCTGTTACAGGCCCTGGAACGTATACTGGTGTTGTTGGTCCTGGGCCCGCTGGCGGACCACAGACAGCAACTGTAAACCAAATACCGCCAGGAGATTATGTGTTGGTCGTTAGGGAAGCATCTGCGCCTTCATGTACAACGACCGCTACATTTAGAATTACCGAACCTTCGGCAACAACGGTTTCACTAATAAGTCAAATTGCCGGAAATTGTTTTTCAGATGCCGAAGTCTCTGTTAGAGCTTCAGGGGGAACACCTTCATACTCTTATGCTTATGTGATAGATGGCGATCCTATTCCTACAGTTTTTCCAGAAGGACAAACCTTTACCTTAGACCCAGCTATAAGTTTAAACTGGGATATTTATGCACAAGATTCGAACGGTTGTGTGTCCACTCCGTTAGATGTAACCATAAGCGTAGATGCTTCTCCTGAAATTACAACCAGTATCGCAAATACATGTGCTACTACCGATGGTAATTTTAGTCTTGATGTAAGATTAGATGCTCTTGGTATTTCACCTTATAGAATTAGCATTGATGGGGGTGCGCCGCAAGCAACATCGTGGACAAATATTGGCGATATTGTAACCGTTTCAGGTTTAAGCTCCGGAAACCATACCGTACAAATACTCGATGCCAACGGATGCGGGGAAATAGAAAATATTAACATATTCCCTCCTTTGGAGATTATCGCCAACGTAACGGCCGACGATAATTGTGATCCCGCGAACTCGGGGGTAGTGACCGTTACCGCCAATGGCGGGTCGGGCGTGTATACCTTTACACAGATCAGCCCTGCAGGCGCCTCGAACACCACCGGGGTCTTCAACGGGCTTACCCATAGCATCGCCTATACCTTCGAGGTAGAGGACGACAATACAAACTGTACCGTGCCCGTGACCATTACATTGCCGGCACCGATGGACCCAACATTTACCCTTGCCAAAACCGATGTGAACTGTTTCGGAGGAAATGACGGCACCATTACCGTCAACCTTAGTGCGGGCAATATTGATACACCATATCTATACAGCTTGGACGGCGGTACGACCACTCAGACATCGAACATCTTTACAGGTCTTGTACAAGGAACCTATAACGTCACCGTTATCTCCGATAAAGGTTGCCAGACCACCCTGCCGATAACCGTCGATGAGCCTTCGGCACTCGATATCGCGGCAAGTGCGTCGCCGTTTACATGTGACGATGCGGTAAGTACCGTGACCGTGACCATAAACAACGATGGCCTGGGCAACCCTTCAGGTACCGGACCATACCAATACAGTTTTAACGGAGGCGCGTTCAGTAGCGACAACACATTTACAATCGCCTACGGAAGCCCCAACGTCACCGTGACCGTGCGTGACGATAACGGATGTACAGATACCGAAAGTGTCGCCATACCTGTGGAAGAGGAAGTGACCGCGGTTATCGCCGAGCTACAGGATATCGATTGTGACAACGGGGAGGAAATCATACAGATCAATGCCTCGAACGGTTCGGGCAACTATGTGTTTACACAATTGCCTAGCGGAAACATCGTCGCAGATCCGACCAATATCATCATTACGGCTCCCGGTACCTATGTCTATCAAGTGACCGACACAACGACCAATTGTTCCGTTATCGTAGAACATGTCGTGGCACCGTACGACCTTATCGATGCCGTGGCCACCGTAACCTCCAATGCTACCTGTAGCGACGGGACGGACGGAACCATAGACGTGACAATAACGGGCTATACAGGAACTTTTGATTATGTCGTACTCGACAGCGCAGGAAACGATATCGCGGGGACCAACGATTCCGATAACGCGACAAGCGACCCCTATACCTTTACCGTGTCCACCACACTTGGTGCGGGAACATATACCGTAAGCATCACGGAAACCGCAGACCCATTATGTATTACCGAGACCAATCCGGTGACCATCATGGCGCCACAGCCATTGGCACTGCAACTTATCGACAACGTAAACGCCAACTGTAACCAGGCCAATGCCATCGTTACCGTACAGGCATCGGGCGGAACGGCACCATACACCTATGGAGCGTCACAGAGCGGAACCGGCGTACCAGCATCGTTCCCCTTCGACAACACCATAGAACTGGATCCGTTGACCGCAACCGCATGGGACATTTATGTAAGGGATGCCAACGGATGTATCATAAGCGCACCTTTGGCCGTAACCATCGGTACCGATACAACTCCCGACATCTCCCTGGCAATAGTAGATGAATGTGCCGACCAAGGAAGCTTCGCCATAAACGTGTCCCTCGATGCAACAAATACCGGTATAGCACCGTACACCTTGAGCCTAGACGGTGGAGCGTTCCAGTCAATATCAGGGTTCGTACACACATTCAACAACCTTAGCTCCGGAAACCATACCGTACAAATACTCGATGCCAACGGATGCGGGGAAATAGAAAATATTAACATTGAACCTGAATTGCAGTTAACCGCTACACCTAACACCCAGCCTACATGTGGTGTTAACGACGGAATAATAGATTTTACCATTTTAGGAGGTTCTGGTTCGTCAAATGTTCAATTGTTGAGAACAGATTTCAGTGACACCGGTTTAGTTCCTGTTGGTAATCAATTCACAGGTGTTGCCTTTGGCGACTATATTGTGCGGGTAACCGACAACACCCTTGGCACTCCGAACTGTTTTGCCGATGCGCCAGTTTCGTTGGAAGAGCCTACGCCAGTATCTTTATTGACAACAACTAAAACAGATGTGAGTTGTTTTGGTTCGACTGACGGTACCATATCGGTAAATCTTGTTCCTGCTTCTTCGGGCGTGAATGACAATCCACCATATGTTTTTGAAATAACTGATGGTACAAACACCTTTACCCAGAACAATGGTCTGTTTACTGGTTTGCCTGGTGGAACTTATGATATTACAGTGACTTCAAACAGAAATTGCGTTGCCACAGATCGCATTACAATAAATGTGCCTTTGGCATTGGATGCCGCAGTTACTGATATTGTTGAGCTTTCTTGTAATCCGAACAATGGTATTTCGGCTGCTTCTATTGAAGTGACAATAACTGCTGGTACAGGTACCGCTGATTACTTTTATAGTGTCAATGGCGGGTCTTTTGTTCCAACTGGGGGAAATGTATTTACATATACTACGACCTCTTCTGGTAATTATGACATTGTCATAAGAGATGCTAGAGGATGTTTGTTCGTTGTACCCACACAAAACATTCAACCATTGAATACATTTACCGTGGGAGTTACATCTACCCCAATTACATGTATTTCTGATGAAAATGTGGTCTTGACGGTAAATGAAAGCAATCCAACAGGGCATAACTATACCTTTGAATTGTTGCCAATAGGAAACCCAACGGGTAACCTTATAACAAATACGGCTACAACAGCTACGTTTGAAATAAGTGCACCAGGCAGTTATACATTCAGAACAACAAACAATACCACAGGTTGCTATGTAGACACCATACATACCATAGCCCCTTATGACTTAATTGAGGTAAGCGCAGTAGCAACAACACCTGTAACCTGTTATAATGATAACTCGGGAGCCTTGACAATTACAATTACCGGTTATTCTGGAGGATATGATTATGAGGTTTTTGATCAAGCAGGAAATAGTATTCAAACCGGTAGCGATAATACACCAACCCTTTTAATAGGAGGTCTTAATGGCGGTAACTATTACGTAAATGTAAGAGAAACCGATGCCACGAGCACTTTCTGTTCAGACGATTCGAATATTGTTACCATTGTTTCGCCTGATGCAGAACTATTGGCAACACCTAGTGTTCTAGCGCCAGTAACCTGTACCAATGATCAAGGCGCAATTGCGATAAATATTGTTGGGGGCTATGAACCTTACGATGTTGCAATGACCAATACAACTACTGGTCAAACCTATGCTATCAACGATATTCTTGTACATACTTTTACAGGGCTATCTGCAGGAACATTTGACATTACTGTAACGGATAACAACAATTGTATAAGAACTTATAATGAAACATTGGTTCCTGCAACGCCGGTTTCGGCCGACATTACGGCAACGCCGCTAATGCTGGCTTGCTATGGTGATACCAATGCCACGGTTTCTGCAATTTCTGTAACAGATGGTAGCGGTTCTTACGAATATCGACTAAATCAGTATGCGGCTTTCGGCGACACCACACCTATATTTAGTTCTGGAGCTCAAACTAGTGCTGATTTTAACGGACTTGGAGCTGGTGTTTATAGCATAACCGTTGTCGATGGTTGGAATTGTGATGTTACAACAAACCAAGTTGAAATACAACAGCCTACTGAAATACAGCCTAACCTTGTTCAATCTGCAGAACTAACTTGTACCAATGATGCAGAGCTGATTTTAACGGCAACTGAAGGAACGGCCCCGTATTTCTATTATGATGAAGCGACTAGTTCATGGGAAGCCTTCAACAATGGAAATTCACATGTTTTTTCAAACATCATACCCGGCTCCTACCAATTCGTTGTTCGAGATGTGAACGATTGTGAGGTGCCTTTATCAAATCAAATAACAGTTGATCCTATTCCGCCTTTAACAATAGAGATTGATGATAGTGCGGCATTTATTAACTGTACCGGTGAAGCCTCTGCAACTATAATTGCAAATGTAACCGGAGGACTAGGAAATTATAGCTATGAACTCTACACCGATGCCGGACTAAGCAATTTAATTGCAGGTCCTCAGGCGTCAAACACTTTTAGCGGTCTACCTGCTAACAGTTATTTTGTTAGGGTTGTTAGTCAAGATTGCGAAGAAACCTCTCCAGAAATACTAATTATTGACCCTGCTCCCCTTCAAATAGATAGGGAAGAGTCAACAGATGTTACTTGTTCTGGTCTTGAAGACGGTACCATTACGGTTGAAGTTTCTGGAGGAACCGGTGAAATACTCTACGCCATTACGCCAAACTTAAATCAGTTTGATGATGTAAATACATTCGATGATTTGGCTGCAGGTGTATATGATGTTATTGCCCAAGATAGAAACGGTTGTTTTATAGCCTTCCAATTCACTATTGAAGAGCCCCAGCCTCTAGTTATCGATACAGTATCTATAATGAATGAAATCTGTGAGGGTGATGAAGATGGGTCCATAGAAATAGAAATTTCTGGTGGAACGGCGCCATATAGTGCGGCCTTTAATTCAAACGCAGATGTAGATTTTGTTCAAGATCAAACTTTGTTTACTGATTTGGCGGCTGGAACGTATGTAATTTTCGTAAGAGATGCTCAAGGATGCGAACAAAACATCATAATAGAAATCGAGTCTGGTGTGAACTTAAATGCCACGGTAACTCCTATTTATGAATGTACGGGCGATACTCCCGATAATTATATCAATGTAGTATTAGAAGACCCATCCATAGGCTCAGATGTGTTATATGGATTGGATTCCAATCCAATGCAATTGGAGCCCAATTTTACAAACATGGCGCCTGGCCTACATACCCTAACTATAGCCCATGCTAATGGGTGTATCAATACCGTTGAATTTGAAATTCAAAACTTTGAGCCTTTGACCTTGGTTTTAGAACAAAACAATGTTAACGAAATTACTGCCGTTGTCACAGGAGGTTTAGAAGATTATACCTACTATTTTGATGGTAATGATAATGGAAACAATAATGTCTATTACATTAATAGAACCGACACCTATACGGTGCGGGTAGTTGATGCCAATGGTTGTGAGGCAATTGCTCAAATAGAAATGGAGTTTATCGATATTGAGATGCCAAATTTCTTCACACCGGACGGCGATGGTACAAGAGACACTTGGATTCCTGATAATCTTGAAGGGTTCCCAGAGATACTAATTATACTTTACGATCGTTATGGTAGAAAGCTCGGTGAAATGGGCCAAGACCATAGAGGTTGGGACGGAAAATACCAAGGCCATGAATTACCAACAGGTGATTATTGGTATGTGATTAAACTTAATGGAGCAAATGACGAAAGAGAGTTTGTTGGCCATTTTACCCTATACAGATAATGTATTAACCCAAAGCCATGAAAAAGACCCAAATCTTAATTCTATTAATGCTGGTAGCCTTCGGCACAAAAGCACAGGAGCTGACTATTCCTCAGCTTTCGCAGTATATCGCGGACAATCCATTTTTAATGTCTCCGACCTATGCGGGTGTTGGTGACCATATCAAAATTCGGTTAAATGGGCTAACTCAATGGGTAGGTATAGAAAACGCGCCTGACACACAAACTTTGGCGGCCGATGCCAGAATAGGCAATCGCTCTGGTATTGGAATGCTCATGTATAATGACAGTAACGGAAACACCCGGCAACGTGGTGCCAGAATATCTTTTGCGCATCACTTAACCCTAGACCGTTATGATGATGAATTTTTATCCTTAGGTATATCATATAATTTCAACCAATTTAGAATTGATGTTGAAAATTTTAGAGATGAAAACGGACAGATTCCTACAGACGACAAATCAACAGTAAATCACAACTTCGACATTGGGGTGCTTTATCGTTTAGATAAGTTTTACTTAAGTCTTAATGCATCCAATATTCTGCCAAAAAACCTAGAAAACTTTAACCCAACTTTTGAGCCAAATACATTACGAAATTACTACGCCTATTTAGGATATAGCTTTTCTAAAAACAAGAATAGTAAAGTCGAGGTTGAACCATCCATATTTTTTCAATGGTTCGAAAGTGATGGTCGTTCGGTCACCGATTTAAATACAAAGGTTCGTTTTCATGACTATGAAGACTACTATTATCTAGGCCTGACCTATCGTTTTTTGAACGATCAAGTTGGTACACCTTTATATATCGCCCCTATAGCTGGTTTTAAAAAGAATAATTTTTATTTTGGTTATTCATACCAAGTAATTACCAATGAACTTTTAGGCTATAGTTCTGGCACCCATGTAGTAACCGTAGGGCTAGATCTCTTTCAAGGAATTAGTAACTGCCGTTGTACCTACTAAACTAATATTACTTTAAATTTGCCCTTTTACTACAACCAATGGGTGAAATTAAATTAAACAATATCAGGGTTCATGCGTGGCATGGATGTTTAAAAGAAGAAAGTATTATCGGTAGTGATTACCGTGTAGATTTGAGCGTTTCCGCTGACCTTTCAAAGCCCTCAATATCCGATAGTTTAGGCGATACCGTTGATTATGTTCATCTAAATAATATTGTGAAAGAAGAGATGGCGATTAAGTCAAAACTTCTTGAACACGTTGCCAAACGCATTTTAAATCGTATTTTTTCTGAAATCGAAACCATTTCACATGCAGAGGTTTCGGTATCTAAAATAAACCCCCCTATTGGTGGTGATGTCGAGAGTGTTTCGATAAAAATGAAATATTCTAGATAAACGGTATCGCTATTGTTTCGAGTAGTGCCTTTAAATTTCTAGATTTGTAGTTCACAAATGGCATTGTGGTCGAAATGGATAGGCAGGACCCCGCAAGGGTCTTTATAGTGGTTCGAGTCCACTCGATGCCTCAAAGTAGAAAAATTCCCTCAGTTTAATATTAGTTATTACTTTGTAGAAAATGATTCGTTTAATAATCATTTAACTCCATTTTATTTTATAATTTTGCGCCTTACGGCATCGTGGCCGAGTGGCTAGGCACAGCTCTGCAAAAGCTTGTACAGCGGTTCGAATCCGCTCGATGCCTCAAAAAAACCCAGTAAAAGTTTACTGGGTTTTTTGTTCTTTAATACGTTCAATACCGTCGTGGATATTAAATTGCTCTTTGGGTAGAAATCCCTTTATTATCAATACCAACCCACATATGGCCAGCACTGCCCCAAGGCCTTTTTTAATCAATTTAATTCTGTCTTTTGTCAGCTTTTTGCGCAGTTGTTTAGCAAGTACTATCTTAAATAAATCCGTAATAAAATAAGCCGCAAGCATCGTTCCAAAAAAGATAAAAATTCTATTCGGCTCATTATCTAGGCTCGGTCCTACGATTATTAAAACCCCAAGCCAAAAAACCAATACGCCTATATTTATAAAGTTTAACAGAAAACCCTTAGCCATTAAGTTTAGATACGTTCCCTTCGTACTTTTTGTCTTTTCTTCCTTTGGGGGTTTCTTGACAAAAATCACTATTCCGTAAACCAATAATATCATTCCGCCAAAAACATAAAGTCCGGGTTGGTTGCTAAGGTTTTCAAGCAATTGAAAGCTACTAAAATAAGCGATGAAAAGAAAAAGAATATCAGCTAGAATAACACCAATATCCAGGGCCAATCCTGCTCTGAAACCCTTAGTTGCACTAGTTTCTAAGAGTACGAAAAACACAGGACCAATCATAAAGCTTAATAAAAAGCCTAAAGGAATCGCTGCCTGTATATCTTCTATCATTTACTTTTTTATTCCAGTCGCTCTATAGTGCCTCCAAAAACCGTTTTCTCGTCCATTTTTTCTGGATCACCATAAACTTTTACTTTTCCACCGCCTTTAACGTCTGCTTTCACATATTTTATTGCATATATTTCGGCGTTACCCCCTGCGCTCACGGTTATGGTCGTAAAACTTGTTTTAAAGGCTTTTCCGTCATAGGTGCCGCCGGTGTTTATCTTAACATCTTGGTTATCTGAAAAACCAGTGGTAATAATATCTCCACCTGTTACCGATTTAATCAATAATTGTTCAGTTTGACAATTAAGATTAATTTCTCCACCTTCTTGTGCCTTTAATTCAAGTACTTCTTGTGTAATCGTTTCTTCTGAAGTAATTAAGGCATCTTCGTTGACATCTATAACTAAAAGTTCTTCTGTATAATAAAGATCTATAAAAGTTCTAAAACCACTGAAAATTTTATCTATTTCCATTCGTATTTTTAAAACTCCGCTCTTATTGACAATAGCAACTTTCTTAGTATTTACGCCTGATATAACCGCTCGATTTACATCTGACTTAATAAGTTTTATAGAAATACCGTCAAAAGCCTTGAGTTCTTTAAAAGCTGTAAGTTCTTGGGTGATTTTCTCTTCTTGACCGAACAACAAGGAGAAAAAAGAAAAGAAAGAAAAAAATAAGATAAATCTAATAGTTTTCATATATGTTTCTGATTGGTATTCAATAACATAAACAAATTTTTTTACAAAAAAGTATTAGTTTTTCTTACCGATTAACGAAAAATCTAGATGTCTTTTAATAAGGTCTGAATTCTTTACCATTACAAAGACTTCATCGCCTAATTGGTATACTTTTTTTGAACGCTCGCCAACTATTGCGTACTGCTTTTCATCAAAATTATAGTAATCATCTTTAATATCACGAATACGAACCATTCCTTCACATTTATTCTCAATAATTTCTACATAAATACCCCATTCGGTAACCCCAGAAATTACCCCAAGAAACTCTTTGTCGCTGTGGTCTTGCATAAACTTAATCTGCATATATTTAATAGAATCTCTTTCAGCGCTTGAAGCTAAAATCTCCATACTAGACGAATGTTTGCACTTTTCTTCATAAACCGCCTCCTTCGCAGATTTTCCGCCATCTAAATAATGTTGTAATAGTCGATGTACCATTACATCGGGGTACCTTCGTATTGGTGATGTAAAGTGACTGTAATAGTCAAAGGCAAGACCATAATGGCCAATATTATCAGTGGTGTAAACCGCCTTGCTCATACTTCTTATAGTCAAGGTATCTACTAAATTCTGCTCTTTTTTACCCTTTACATCGTGTAGTAATTGATTTAAAGAACTGCTTATACTCTTTTTATCCTTTAGATTAACACTATGACCGAATCTTGAAATAACCCCATTTAAAGCCATTAGTTTTTCTTCATTAGGCTCATCATGAATTCTATAAATAAATGTTTTCTTTGGATTTTGTTTTCCTATATACTCCGCTACCTTTCTATTCGCGAGCAACATAAACTCTTCTATTAGTTTATTTGCATCTTTAGACTCTTTAAAATAGACCCCCTCAGGATTACTATTTTCATCCAAATTAAAACGCACTTCTATTTTGTCAAAAGAAATCGCCCCAGAATCCATGCGTTTCGAACGCATAATTTTAGCAAGTTTATCAAAAATTAAAACTGCCTCAACTACATCTTCACCGACAGTATAGCCCGTTTCACGAATTGATATTTCATCGGGTATTCTATTTGCCGATGTTTCTATAATGTGTTGTGCTTCTTCATATGCAAAACGCTCATTAGAATTGATGACCGTTCTACCAAACCACTGATTTTTTAAAACTGCCTTATCATCTAGTTCAAAAATCGCAGAAAATGTATATTTTTCTTCGTTTGGTCGCAACGAACACGCATTATTAGACAAAATTTCTGGCAACATGGGCACCACCCTATCTACCAAATAAACCGAAGTTGCACGATTATAAGCTTCTTCCTCTAGTATGGTATCGGGTTGTACATAATGCGAAACATCCGCTATATGAACACCAATTTCAAAGTTGCCGTTCTCTAGTTTACTAAATGACAGAGCGTCGTCAAAATCTTTAGCATCTTTTGGATCAATGGTAAAAGTTAAGATATCTCTCATATCTCTTCTTTTAGCTATTTCTTCTGGTTTTATACTCGTATCTAATGTTTTAGCAAACTGCTCCACTTCGTATGGAAACTCATAAGGCAGACCATATTCAGCTAAGATTGAATGTATCTCGGTATTATGTTCCCCAGGTTTTCCAAGAATTTCTATTACTTTGCCGTAAGGTGAGTACGCATCTTTAGGCCAATTTCCTATGGCTACCAAAACTTTATCACCATCATTTGCTTTCTTTATATCTTCAAGGGGAACAAAAATATCGGTATACATTTTAGAATCTGTAGGTCGAACAAAAGCAAAGGTTTTTTGTTTGTCCAATATGCCAACATAAGTAGCCTTTTTTCGTTCTAAAACATTTGAAATTTCACCTTCCAATTTTTTACCGCTACCCTTCTTTTTTAAGAATACCTCAACTGTATCACCATGTAGTGCTCTATTCAACTTATGCTTCGGAACAAAGATGTCATCATCCATTTCCTCTACCAAAATATAGGCGTTACCGCTAGATGTTAAATCGACCTTACCTTGTATTAAAGTATATACAGATGGTTTTTTCTGATACCTGCCGCGCTCTACCTCAACAATACGTTCTTTCTGCTTTAATTGACCAAGCCTTTTTATAAGGTCGTTTCTTCCTTCGGTATCGTCTATATTTAGTTTTGCCGCTATTTGTTTATAATTAAAACTTTTTGAAGGTTCTTTTTCAAGTATTGTAAAAATGCCTTTTGTAATCTCGTTCTTTCGCTGGCTTTTAGCTCTCTTTCTGTTCTTTGACATTCAATTTTGTTATTTGGTGAAAATTACAAATTATAATTCGTGAATCTTAAATTACGCAGAGAATCGTTTCATTTAGACTTTATAAACATATTATAATATCATTATTTTCTTTTTTTAAAAATTTAAATAATTATGATTGTTATGATTGCTTGTTAAAAGGTGTAATAAAAAAAACAAATTTTACTTGCTCTTAACAAGTATTAAAGTTTATTGACAAGTTGTAGTTGTTCAATAGTTTTAAAAATCAATTAGTTGAATAGTTTAATAACATTAGTTAACAACTGTTTTTAACATAGAAATACTAATAACTAAATGTAATTTTAATGTTGATTAGTTTGGTTTTATGTTGAACAATAGTTGATTATTTTCTAATTGAATTTTAGTTGGATATTTAAATTAAGATTGCATTGGTAAAAATCCCTTTAAAAAGAAAAACTATTAATAAATAGTTCTCTTCTGTTTGTCAACAAAACCATGATTTTGATAAAAGTTTGATTTAAAGCGTATTGTATTTATTTCATAAACTTTATAAACAATGCAAATTTAAAAGTATTGTACCTTTGTGATAGACCTAAATATCTTAAAGAACAAACCATGAAAATAGCCATAGGAAATGATCACGCCGGTACGGAATATAAGCTTGCCATAGTAGGAATGCTAAAATCTAAGGGTATAGCCGTCGCCAATTATGGAACGGATGGAACGGATAGCGTAGATTACCCAGATTTTGTTCACCCAGTTGCAGAGGATGTTGAAAAAGGCAATGTCGATTTCGGTATTGTTGTATGTGGAAGCGGAAATGGGGCAAACATGACGGCGAATAAACATCAAGCAATACGTAGCGCTCTTTGTTGGTCAAAAGAAATTACCAAGTTGGCTAGAGAACATAACGATGCTAACATTCTAAGTCTCCCTGCACGTTTTATAGCCCTACCGCAAGCATTGGAGATGGTAAATACTTTTTTAGAAACAACTTTCGAAGGCGGTCGTCATGAGCGTAGAGTAGAGAAAATACCTTGTTCGTAAATAGTTGAAAACAGAGATGAAGGTATTTATCAAATCTTTCGATGAATTAAATCTAAATCAACTTTATGAACTTTTACAATTACGAAGTGAAATTTTTGTGGTTGAACAAGACTGTATTTATCAAGATATAGATGATAAAGACCAAAAAGCCTTACATGTTCTAGGAATTAAAAACAATAAAATAGTTGCCTATACAAGAATATTTAAACCAGGCGATTATTTTGAAAATGCGAGTATCGGGCGGGTTGCAGTAAAAAAAGAAGAACGTAAATATGGTTTTGGAAAAAAAATCATGTTAACTTCAATCAAAGCCATAAAAGAAAAATTACACACCGATAAGGTTGAACTTTCTGCGCAAGTTTATTTGAAAAAGTTTTATAATGATTTAGGTTTTCTAATAATAGGAGAAGAATACTTAGAGGATGGAATTCCACATATAAAAATGATTAAAAAATAAACACTTTATACTAATCTGCGCGCTAGTTTGTGTTGTATTAAAAACTCTAACCGAAGAATTAGATTAATAGGCTGTTCTGACTTATTCTCTTTTGAAACAAAAAGGTAACCTTCTTTTCGCTCATCTAATTCTTTCATGCCATGCTTTCCATGCCGACCTCGCAGGCTATTTAATTGTTGAAGAATAGAAGTTTGATTAACACCTTTTGTATGTAAAAAGGATATGAGCTTTTTTCTGTTTACTAAAGTTATTTTACATGATGTATAAGAATCAGTTTCATCAGAATAAATTGCGGTGATTAAGGAATAAAAGTCTGTTTTTTTATTCTCATCAAATAACCACCCTTCTTTAGCTTTTCCATTTTTTAAGTATGAAATCTCAAAGGCGAATGTTGGTAAATCATCATTTATATAGTCTAATTGAGCTTTTTCATCTATGTAGTAAGTGATTTCTTTTTTATGGTGTTTAAACAATATGTCAACACCTTTAAACTGCTCACTTAAATTGGTCACTCGTTCAAATGAGTAATTTCGTAATTCAGATTTGTAATAAGAGTCTAAAAGAACGGACAAAAGCTTTTCTTTCTTAAGGTCCTCTTTAAAATTACTTTTCAAACCCATTTAGGCATTGATTTTTTCAATGAGCGAATTTGCAATACGCTCAACGACCCCGACCACCAAGGCATTACCCATAAAAAATGCTCTTTTGGTATCTGTAACACCTTCAAGCTTGGTGTGATTGTCAGGAAACATGTTAAGTCGCTCCAGTTCTATAGGAGTAAGCCTACGGAGGCCTTTATTTGTTTGTATTACATGTTTAAACCGCGAAGGCGACTTGCCGCCCTCTCCTGTAATTATTGTTCTAGAAGCTTTATCCAACGCATCAGGAAAAACCATTGACCCTTCTGAGTAATTATAGGTAAAACCTTCTTTAGTTGTTCTTAATTCTTTTTTCCCTCCTTTTAAATATTCCCATTTAGGTAGTTCTGTTTCAGAAATGAAATAGTCTTCTGATACTTCGCCATTTTGTAAAATATCTGAAAGCAGGGTAAAATTACCATCATAGCTCGGAATGGTTTTTATGGTAGAAACTTTACCATCTATACAAACACCACTATTAAAAAAAGGAGATAATTTTTCACCTTTATTGAAGTTTTCAGAAATGTTTAGAATATCACCTTCAAGACTTAGATGGTTAAGTTCTGTGGTGCTTTGGGATACAGGAAAAACGTTGGCAAAAATGCCTTTTTCCAATAGGATACTTGCTGAACTTAAAGTATTATAGTTTGAAAGCAAAGATGAAGATTTATGGATACCCACAATAAAAACACGCCTTCTGCGCTGCGGCATACCGTATTCAGCGGCATTGATTACACGCCATTCAACGGCATAATCTAAGTCGGACAAACTTTTTAACATAATGGCAAAATCCCTGCCCCGTTGAGCAGATGGTGATTTTAGTAAACGATCTACATTTTCGAGAATCAGGTATTTTGGTTTATTTTTTTTCTCTGAAAGTATACGATGAATAGACCACCACAAAACCCCTTTTTTACCAAGCAAGCCTTTTGAGTTTTTTAATGTGGTAGCAACGGAATAGTCTTGACAAGGAAATCCACCCACTAAAACATCGTTATCAGGAATATCTTTAGAAAGTACTTTTTCGATATTTTGATTAGAATGGTTTTTTGAACCAAACCTGGCTTCGTAGACCAACGAAGCATGTTGGGTTTTGGTTGAAGGCTCCCATTGATTGCTCCAAACTACCTCAAAACCACCGGTTTTTTCTAGGCCTAATCGAAAACCCCCAACACCGGCAAAAAGTTCGCAAACTTTTAGTTTCTGCATCTGTCAAAAATAAGGATTTGAAATACTACAAAAAAAGCGGGCTCTAGAAGAAGAGAGCCTGCTTGTGGTAGATAGTATTATAAAAAAAGCTGAGTAAAACCCTACAAATAATTTTTCAAATAAAGGACGACTTGCAATTCGAGCATTATAACTACAACTCGAGGAAGGAATTGTACTTTTTAGAATCTTCTAAAAGTGCTGCCGCAGAAAGAATAGCATCATCATTTTTTAGATTATAATCATAAAGACCATCTCGGTAGAAATAACGCTTTATAATTTCATCCTCTAATTTTTTGGTGATTTCTTTTTTATAGGTGTCCAGCGCTAGAATTTTCCCTCGGTTTACAGCAAGCAATAAGTCTTTGTACTTATCTTGAACATCTGAGCCCAAAAGGGAATCATCAGAATTCAGACTTTCTTCCAAAAGCTTTTCTGTCTTGGTCTTAAATGAAAAATCTTTGCTATTTGCAAAGCTCTTGAACTCGTTATAATGGTTTTCCGAGAACTTAAAATCAGCTACGCTGTTGAACTCATTTTTATAGTAGAAATCCGTAGCAAAATCAAAAATGATATTATTTCCCAACAAGGCATCTGTTAAGGAATTTGATTTTGATGATGCTATTTCAACATCGGGCATTACGCCACCGCCGTCTTCAACCACTCTTCCATTTCTTGTTTTGAATTGATTGAATTCTGTTGTTCTCACCGCTTTGCCTTCTTCATCCCTATTCCAATAATCCAAGGACTGAATACACCTTCCCGAAGGGGTATAATAGCGAGAAATGGTAACTTTTAACTGAGTTCCATAGGTAAGTTTTAAAGGCCTTTGCACCAGACCTTTTCCAAAACTGCGCGCCCCCATAACTACTGCACGATCTAAATCTTGTAGACTTCCCGAAACAATTTCACTTGCCGATGCACTTCTTCCATTTACCAGAACTACTAGCGGAATAGCTAAATCTTCAGCCTTATTTTTTGTTTTATAGGTTTGATTGAATTTTTTTACCTTGGATTTTGTAGTAACAATCAACTCTCCCTTTGGCACAAATAAATTGGTAACATTTATAGCTTCAGAGAGCAAGCCACCAGGATTACCTCTTAAATCTAAAATAATTTGAGTCGCCCCCTGGCCTTTTAAATCTTGTAGAGCTGATTTGGTTTGGCTAGAGGCCTTTCTATTGAATTTGGCTAAAACGATGTAACCGGTTTTATCATCTACCATATTGTAGTAGGGCACAGCATCGACCTCTACACCTTCACGGGTAATAGTTGTTGTTTTAGTTGCACCTTGTCTTTTAAAAGTGACAGCTACACTGCTATTGTTGGCCCCTTTTAATAACTCGCTTGCATTATCTTCAAAATCGGCAACGGCAATTTCTCCTATTTTGATGATCTCGTCTCCAGCTTTAAGTCCGGCCTTATCTGCAGGGTAATCTTTATAAGGCTCTACTACGACCAATTTGTCTTTATACGAACGAACAAGGGCACCGATACCTGAATATTCACCGGCATTATTAATTTTGTATTCTTCAACATCTTGTTCATTTAAGAATTTGGTGTAGGGATCAAGCTCTTCCAGCATATTCTTAATTGCAGAATCCATTAATTCACCGGGGTTCGTCTCATCTACATAATTCATGTTCAATTCTTTGAACAGTGTGGTGAAAATTTCAATTTGTTTAGCTATTTCAAAAAAGTCGCTTTTAAAACTAGTTCCTGCAACTAAAAAAACAACGGCAAAAACCGGAATCAACAATTGTTTTTTATAAAATTTTTTCATGAAGTACGGTTTCTTTAAATTTTTTCAATAGCCCTTTCATTTTCGTATCAACAAAGTCATACGTGGGCATTTCTTTTCCAAGATATAAAATCATGAACGCAAAATCTCCCTCAATGTTGTTAAAAACGAGATGCTTGTTTAAGCGATATGCCTCTCGCAGTAATCGCTTAATGCGATTTCTTTGTACTGCTTTTTTAAAGCTTTTTTTTGGAGCGATAACACCTGTTTTTATATGGCTGTTATCTTCAAAGTCAGTTTTAAGGTAAATGAGCTTTAGAGGGAAGTTGTTTATACTTTTTCCTTCGACAAAAAGTTGCTCAATCAGCTTTTTGCTTTTAAGTTTTTCTTTTTTTGAAAAGAAAGAGTCAATAGGATTGTCCCCTTGAGGGGACTTTAGAGATGTCTTTTTAATGTTTTCTTTTGAATGCTGATTAATAATTTCTTCTAATGACAATAATACATTAAACATATTTTTTTTGACATCAAAATCAGAAAACCGGATGAACACGACACCTCTTTTTTCTAATTCGCCTTGTCTTTTCGAATCATACTCATATTGGTATTGGTGCGAATTACCATCAATTTCAATAGCTAGCCTAAGTTCATGACAGTAAAAATCAACAATATATTCTAATAGAGGAACTTGTCTATGGAAATGAACCTTAAAATTACGGTTCTTTATTTTTTCCCAAAGCAAAACCTCCGAAAGGGTGCTATTTTTTCGCAATACCCTCGCGTATTCTTTTAGTTTAGGATTATAAGGTATTATGTCATTTCTCATTTTAACACCCCTAAGGCCCCCTCAAGAGGACAATCAATAACTTTGGAAAATAGTCTAAAATTAGAAAATCCGTTTGAGAACAAGCACCCAAACGGATTCCATATTAAAATTATATCTTGATTAGTTAGCCTGAAAGATATTATTATTTTGATCTACATCGGCCATCAGTTTTGATGGGTCTACGACTATGCCTACAATATTTTCAATGGGCTTATCAATAATCATTTCGTATGTATTACTGGCCCATGCCCAATCGTCAAGAACGGTTCTTTTTAAAGAGGGATACGGATTTTCTTTTTCACCACGCATCATACGCAAAGGAACATAATAGGTTTCTTGATTTCCGTTAGAATCTACCACTAAAATATCCAAGGGCATTGGCATTAGTCCGATACGCTCAAGAACGATTTTGGTTTTTCCTTCGTCAGCCACCACCTCTTTTATTCCATAATCGATGGTATTTGTGGTTTGCGTCCAATCTGTTAAATACCAATCAAGCTCTATTCCGGATACTTTTTCAGCAGTTCTTTTAATATCATTAGGAACAGGATGCTTGAACTTAAAATCCTCATAATATTTACGAACTGTTTCCATTAATTTATCTTGACCAATAACGTAACCAAGTTGAGATAAAAAGATAGCTCCTTTACTATATGCCGCTATTCCGTAAGGCGTATTTTCGTTGTACCTGTCTGCATGGGTGCTTTGTGGTTGTTCTTTGCCAGAATTTACTAAATAATAATATCCTTTATAAGATCCTTCAAAAGGATTTTCTTTGTTTTTCCCCAATATTTCATTGCTACAAAGGGCAGAGATAAAAGAGGTAAAACCTTCATCCATCCATTCATGCTTGGCTTCGTTGGTAGCCAAAACATGCTGGAACCAAGAGTGGGCCAATTCATGGATCATGGTACCAACGACACTGCCGGGTTTGTCTCCACCGGTAATAAGTGTTGACATGGCATATTCCATGCCGCCATCACCACCTTGTATTACAGAGTATTGCTTATATGGATATTCTCCAATGTTTTTATTAAAGAAGTTCACGGCCTTGGCCGTAAGCGGTTGTACTTTTTCCCACGTTTCCTTGAACTTTTCATCGTTTTTATATAAAAAATGCAGTGTTGGACCGTTTTCCATTTGTAAGGTGTCATGCACATATTCTGGGTCAGCAGCCCACATAAAATCATGCACCATAGGTGCTTTAAAGTGCCAAGTCAGCGTTTTGCCTTTTGTTTTCACCTTGGTTCCCGGCGTTTCATAACCATGACCAATTTCATTTGGGTTTTGTAAATAGCCCGTACCCCCAACAGTGTAGTTTTTATCAATTGTAAGTTTTACATCGAAATCGCCCCATACCCCATGAAATTCGCGGGCGATGTAAGCGTCTGCATGCCAACCTTCAATATCATATTCTGCCAATTTTGGATACCATTGACTCATAGAAAGCGCAACACCATCTTTGTTGTTGCGACCAGACCTACGTATTTGAACGGGCACTTGGCCTTTGAACTCCATGTCAAAAGTAGTTTTACCTCCAGAAGGAATAGGTTTTGCCAAATCAACGACTAGCACAGTACCTTCTTCGCTAAAATCTACAACTTCGCCATCTTGCAGCAAAGAGGTAGCATGCAAATACCCAATTTCCGAAGGAGATAAAGCAGCAATTCTACTCTTTTTGTCCGCGGTGACCATTCTGCCATCAGGATCGGCAATATTTTGCAAGCGCATGTCCATCTCGCTACCAGGCTGAAAAGCGTTAAAGTACAGGTGAAAGTATACACGGCTTAATTTATCAGGCGAGTTATTTGTGTAAACTAATTTTTGAGTTCCAGTATATTGATAATTTTCAACATCCATCTCAACATCCATGGTATAATCAACATGTTGCTGCCAATACCCGGTATTGTTTTGGGCAATAAGCGATGTTAATCCACATAAAAGGATAAAGACAATTTTCTTAGCTAGTTTGACCATATTATTCTGCGTTAGAATCTAAAGTTAGTTTTCCTTTTGAAATGTTTTCAGCTAAAAGCAGTGCATTGTACGCATTGACCATTTTTCCGGATTTTGAAATTTCCGAGAACGATTTACTTTTTGAAGGGTCTCCGGCAACAATTACGGAAGCCTTTGACCGCAGACCAGATTGCATTAATACATTTTTTACCTGAGAAGCCGATAAGTTTGGATAATAAGAGCGGATAAGAGCAGCGATGCCAGCAACCGCAGGTGCGGCCATTGAGGTTCCGCCTTGAAAGTCATATTTATTATTTGGCATAGTGGAATAGATATCATCACCAGGAGCGAAAACATCTACATTAGCATTACCATAATTGGAAAACGAGGCCACCATTTTAGAACCATAGGCCGGCGCAAGCGCCCCAACGGTAATGACGTTATCGCTTATTTCTACACCGGCATACCTGTGATCATTCGGAAAATTAGGATTGTTTGAATCATCTAAGTTGGCACCATCGTTACCTGCAGCATGCACAATTAACACATCTTTTGACCCTGCATATTTGATAGCGTCATACACCCACTCTGCGTTAGGTGAAAATGACTTTCCAAAACTACAGTTGATAATTTTTGCACCATTGTCAACCGCATAACGAATACCTAAGGCAATATCTTTATCATACTCATCCCCGTTTGGTACCGCACGAATACTCATTAATTTTACATTCTTGGCGACACCGTTAACGCCTTTTCCATTATTGCGCTCTGCTGCGATAATACCCGCTACATGGGTTCCGTGACTTTCATCTTCAACACGGTTGTCCGGATTACCGTTACCATAATTTCTATCGTTAAAATCATAAGGATCATCACCAACAATTTCCCTCCCATTAAATTCTTTGTTGAGGTTATAATTGGCTTGTTCTGTAAAGTAAGTTACACCCTCTGTCAATTCTTTAAGTACTTCATCTATGCTATCTGCATACTGATACATTTGAGAAAGTATACCCACATTTTGTTGCATTTGTTCAGTTGAAGGCTTCATGGCCAACAGCTCTTTTTTTGTGTAAGAATCCTTTCCTAATGCAGATTTTACCTCTTTATCTGCGTTTTTAACGGCTTGAAGAATCTGCTCATATTGTTGTTTGTTTTGAAGCGCCTTCGGATATTCTTTATCCAACTTTATTTGCGCTTTTGCCCTTTCTGAGGCATCTCCTACCCCTAAGCGCAGCATTCTTACATATTCCAATTGTTCATTATAAGCCTCTCCGAGAAAATTATACCCGTGTATATCGTCTACATATCCATTATTGTCATCGTCCTTTCCATTGCCTGGCTTCTCCCCCTTATTTGTCCAAAGCACATCATCCAAATCCTCGTGGTCAAGGTCCATTCCAGAATCTAAAACAGCAACAATTACAGTTTGCCCCCTCTTATTGCCTATCAATTCATTGTAAGCTTTATCAACGCTCATACCAGGAATGGTATCTGTAATCAAGTCTGTGTGGCCCCAATTTTTTTTCTGAGCGTCAGATAGATCTGCAATCTTTAAGGGAACTGTATCGATATTTTCGACAGGGGTCGAAACCAAAGAAGTTGCTCCGCAACCTGCAAGAAAAAGACTTCCTGAAACAAGTGCAAAAAGTGATTTTGAATATGTAGTCATCATAAAATGTATTTTGAATTGTAATATTAACCTAACAGGTCTTTAAATAAAAATAACTCGTTTAGCCGTGCTCCTTTTTCGGTGTTTTTTAGTGTACAGAGCTCATTGTGAGCATCATGTTCAAAAAATAGAACAAATTCATTTTTTACTGCTTGCTCAAGAAACAGGCCTTTTTCATCCATACTTAATAGCGGGCGGGTGTCATAACCAGTTACGTACGGAAGCGGAATATGACCAACAGTAGGCATTAAATCTGCCATAAATACGACAGTTTTTCCTTTGTAATTGATATGAGGTATCATTTGTTTTTCTGTATGCCCGTCAATAAAGAGAATATCAAAACCTAATTCCGATTTTTCTAAAAAAGCATTTACGCCCCTCTTTACAAATTGAAGCTGCCCGCTTTCTTGCATGGGGAGAAGATTCTCTTTTAAAAATGAAGCCTTTTCCCTAGCATTTGGTTCGATCGCCCATTTCCAATGATTTTCATTTGTCCAAAACACCGCATTTTTAAAGGCAGGTTCGTATCCAGTTCTGTCTTTATTCCATTGAATGCTTCCGCCACAGTGGTCAAAATGCAAATGGGTCATAAAAACATCAGTAATATCGTCTCTATGAAAACCTATTTTTTCAAGCGAACTGTCTATGGAATGATCACCCCATTGATAATAATAGCCAAAAAACTTTTCCGATTGCTTATCTCCCATTCCGGTATCAATAAGAATCAATCTATCACCATCTTCGATAAGAAGACTACGGGCGGCAATATCGATCATATTATTGCTATCGGCAGGATTGGTTCTCGACCAAATAGATTTTGGCACCACACCGAACATGGCACCGCCATCAAGCTTAAAATTTCCGGTTTCAACGGGATATATAGTCATCAAAAAACAAAATGACGGACAAAATAAGAAAACGAGGTGTAATTGCCTTTAAAACACCCAATTATTGGATGTATTTTAACAGAAATGATTTTTAATTCAAAAAAGCTATTTTTAGGCCCTAGACCAAACCTATTTGAAAAAATTAGAACGCAGCTTATCCCTAACTTCTGTAATTGCCATTAGTATAGGAGGCATGTTGGGCAGTGGTATTTTTGTTTTGCCGGGCTTAGCGGCGGCAAAAACAGGGTCTTCAGTTTGGGTAGCTTATCTAATAGCCGCAATCTGTATTCTTCCTGCCGCTTTATCAAAATCAGAATTGGCCACGGCGATGCCTTCTTCGGGCGGCACCTATGTTTATATAGAAAGAGCTTTCGGCCCTTTATTTGGCACTATTGCCGGCTTTGGTCTTTGGCTGTCATTACTTTTTAAGAGTGCATTCGCTTTGGTAGGCTTCGGCGCATATCTTTCCATACTAATTAATATTGACCCGGGACTTACAAAATACATTGCTGTTCTTTTTTTAGTGCTCATTTTGTTCTTGAACATTCTAGGGGTAAAAAAAGTGGGTAAGGTTCAGGTTTTTATTGTTAGCATTAGTCTTACTGCTTTGGGGCTTATTCTTTTATTCGGACTTCCTCGAACTTCTTCTGAATTATTAGACCCCTTTTTATTAAAAGGAAAAATGGGCTTGTTTTCAACAGTAGCTTTTGTATATATCTCTTACGCAGGCGTCACAAAGGTTGCCGCCATAGCAGGTGAGATAAAGAATCCCGGCACAAATCTGCCCAGGGCGATGATTCTTTCATTGTTCATTATGACCATTATTTATGTATCAGTAGCTTTTGCTTTGGTGGGAAACCTGCCTTTAAACGAACTTAAATCTGATATAAAGCCCATCTACACAATATCAAAACTTTTAGGGGGCAATGTTATAGGGTATACTGCAGCGCTAATAGGAGTCATTACCCTAATTTCAATGGCAAACTCAGGCGTTTTGGCAGCATCAAGATTTCCATTTGCAATGGCTATAGATAAATTATTGCCAGATTTTATGGCCAAGATTCACAGTAAGTATTTAACTCCTGTTGTGACCATTATCATGACCTGTTTTTTAATGGCAATGGTCATCTTATTTTTAGACGTAGAAAAGATAGCCAAATTGGCAAGTGCCTTTATGGTTATGATGTTTATTTTGGTAAATGCCTGTGTAATCGTTCTTAGGGAAACCTCGGCACAATGGTACAAACCGCCTTATCGATCGCCTTTTTACCCCTTTGTTCAGCTATTTGGAATTTTTAGCGGGATAGCCCTACTTATTTTTTTAGGTATAGGCCCGATGCTTGCCATTCTAGGAATTTTTATTTTAGGGTTTATCATCTATTTCTTTTTCGGAAAAAACGCAACAAGAACAGGGATCCTTAGAAAATATGGACATCGCCCAGCCTTGTATCTGCTCTACAAGAAAAAAAGAGACGCTAAAATCACCTATAGAAATAATCAATCGGTAAGTCTTCAGAATTTAGATGGAAAACTAGCTTCAAATGCCGGTGTTGTCGTTCCGCTTTTAGGAAATGAACGTTCACCAGAAATGCTTGTAGAAATTGCCGCTGCCATCAACAAGCGCGAAAAAATACAGGTCGTAAATGTGACCGAAGTCCCCAACCAAACTTTTTTGGACGCCATGGTCGAAGAAAACCCAAGGATAGCGTCTTTAGAACGACGGGTGACCAGACTAGCAACATCACAAAACATCGATGTTGATTTTGAAGCTGCGGTTACCCATGAAATTTCAGACACCATACACGAGCTTAGCAATCAAACACATTGCGACTGGCTTGTTATGGGCTGGAACGGACGAGCGCATAGCGGTATTTTGGTGAGCAATCCCATCGGGTGGCTTTTGACACATATTAATTCTGATTTTGCACTTTTTAAGGATGACGGTGTTCGTTATATAGGTAAAGTGTTGCTTGCATTGAGACCAGGCAGGAGAGACAAAAATTTTATTGCAGTGGCCGATAGAATATGTTCTTTTTACAATGCGTCTTTAACCTTGCTACATGTTGTTTCAGAAAAAACGGACAAAGAAGCCATTGAAAATATGGAAGAAAACTCCAAAAAACTGCTTCAAAAAGTAGAGCGGCAGAGTATGGTTGTTATTCAAAAAGACGATGATCCTATTAACGCCATTTCAAAAGCATCAGCGAGTTTCGACCTACTTATTCTCGGTACCCCTCAAAAAGATAATTGGGTAGATATTTTGTTCGGAACCGGCAAGGATAAATATACCGAAAAATCGGCATGTTCTGTCTTAAGACTTACCATGAGGGATAATTAGCCCTCAAAGCAAATGTATAATCCTTATTTTTACTAAAATTCAAAACCAATGATAGAGCTTGCAGGAATTATTATTTTAGGCATCATTGCTCAATGGGTAGCTTGGCGACTAAAATTGCCTGCTATTTTGCCATTAATCTTAATTGGATTATTAGTTGGGCCTATTGCCACATTATATACTGAAAATGGAGCAAAGCTTATAGAGCCTATTTGGAACGGTGAGAAAGGATTGTTTCCCGGCGAAGGTCTCTATTATTTTGTATCCTTGGCAATAAGCATTATTCTTTTCGAAGGCGGACTAACCCTAAAACGTGCTGAAATAGCCAACGTTGGCCCGGTAATCACCAAATTAATTACTGTTGGTTCGGTGGTTACATTTTTTGGCGCTGGCGTCGCTGCCCACTATATTTTTGATCTTTCTTGGCAAATATCTTTTCTTTTTTCTGCGCTTATAATAGTTACGGGCCCTACTGTAATTACCCCTATTTTAAGAAATATTCCGCTTAAAAAAGACGTGTCAACGGTACTAAAGTGGGAGGGTATTTTAATCGACCCCATAGGGGCACTGGTAGCTGTATTGGTCTTTGAGTTTATCAGTGTGGGCGAAGGAAGTGGTTATACCCAGACCGCATTGATAGAATTTGGCAAAATCTTATTGTTCGGCACAACCTTTGGTTTCACTTTTGCGCATGCTTTAGCTTTTGCCATAAAAAAGAACTTAATTCCACATTATCTAATGAATGTGGTATCGCTATCCGTAGTGCTTCTGGTTTTTGTGGAGTCTGACTTGTTTGCGCATGAATCTGGGCTTTTAGCCGTAGTGGTAATGGGGATGGTCCTTGGTAATATGAACCTACCCAACCTTAAAGAGTTGTTATACTTTAAAGAATCGCTGAGCGTCTTATTGATTTCTATTCTATTTATATTATTAGCAGCCAATATTAATATCAGCGATTTAGAACTGTTGATGAATTGGAGAACAGCGGCCTTGTTTGTTTTGGTTGTTTTTCTAATTAGACCCATCGGAGTATTTCTTAGCACCCAAGGCTCTAATTTAAAGCTCAACGAAAAATTATTTATTGGTTGGGTAGGGCCTAGGGGTATTGTTGCAGCAGGAATCGCATCACTTTTTGGCTCCAAACTTCTAGCTAAAGGTGAGCCGGGAGCAGAGTATATTACGCCATTGGTATTTATGATTGTATTGGGCACCGTATTGCTCAATGCGACGACTGCGCGTCTTTTTGCTAAATTGGTTGGCGTGTTCTTGACCAAATCTGAAGGAATCTTAATTATTGGAGCGTCTAAAGTATCTCGCTTGATTGCCAATTATTTAAAGAAAAATAAACGTCACGTAGTGCTTATCGATAATAACCAGACCAATGTCGAAAAGGCAAAAAAATTGGGCATAGAGGCAATGGCCGCCAATATTTTTTCTGATTCGTTGACCGATAATATCGAGTTGAACGATATGGGATATCTCATGGCATTAACAGGCAATTCTGACATCAACAAATTTGCCATTGATAAGTTTAAAAAACAGTTCGGTGAAAATGGAGCTTTTAGAATAGTGAATACGGATGAGATGAATGACCCTGAAAACAATCCTGAAGAAGGCTTGTTCTCGCATACCGACGATTTTATAAAACTAACGGATGCAGCAAGAAAATATCCGTCAATAAACGAAATAGAGCTAAAAGATCAAGAGCATTATAATGGCCTAATAGAAATCACGAAAGCCGATAATGATATTATCCCCTTATTTCTTAAAACACTACAAAACGACCTTAAGATTATATCTGCGTTCAGCAAAGAGTTTACTGATATTAAAGAAGGTTACAAATTGGTATACCTAGGCAAGGTCTTTGATTTTGAGGAAGAAAACTAATAAATGCTAGTCGTTCAACTTCAGCACCGCCATAAACGCTTCTTGAGGCACTTCTACATTACCCACTTGGCGCATACGTTTTTTACCTTTTTTCTGTTTTTCAAGTAGCTTACGCTTTCTCGAGATATCACCACCATAACATTTTGCGGTAACGTCTTTTCGAAGTGCCTTGGTAGTTTCCCTTGAAATAATTTTGGCCCCAATAGCAGCTTGTATCGGGATATCAAATTGCTGCCTTGGAATGAGCTCTTTCAATTTCGCACACATTTTTTTGCCAATCGTAACGGCGCTATCTGCGTGAATTAATGCTGAAAGCGCATCAACTGGCTGGGCATTTAATAGAATATCAACACGAACCAATTTAGATACCCGCATACCAATGGGGGCGTAATCAAATGAAGCATAACCCTTAGAGACTGTTTTTAACCTATCATAGAAGTCAAAAACAATTTCGGCCAAAGGCATGTCAAACGTTAGCTCAACCCTTTGTGTAGTGAGATAAGTCTGATTTGTAATTTGCCCTCTTTTTTCGATACAAAGCGACATTACGTTACCCACAAAGTCAGATTTTGTGATGATAGTAGCTTTTATATAGGGCTCTTCTACACGGTCTATGCCAGAAGG
>CALBVX010000012.1 GCA_937969515.1 uncultured Croceitalea sp.
AGAAACGAACAATACTTTCTCAAGATGATATCGAATATGCAGATTACGTATGGCAGTTGTATTGTAGCGACAACCCAATTCGTTTAGAAAACCTTACGGATTACCAGAACTATAAGTTCGATTATTTATCAGATGCTATAAAAGCGCATTTGCAACGCTTTCCGACCATTAAGAACGGACTTAACAGCGTTGAAAACCGAGTATTACATCTTGCGGTCGATGAAAAATCTAGTTCACGTTTAGAATTCATGAGAAAAATACTTGGCAACCAAGGCTTTTATGGTTTCGGAGATGTACAATATGACAGAATACTTACTACTATGAAGCCTTTGATCAGTTCTTTTAGCCCGGTTCGTTTAACCAAAAAAGGGAAAGAGGTACTCCAAGGAAAATCAAATTATTATGCAGAAATACGTGATAATGAGGCCTATTTGGGTGGCGCGTTAAAGTATAATTTCTTGTATAACAGTGCTTCTGAAAGAATTTTAAAATTATAGTATGCCATTAGCAGCTTCTGAGCTGATTCTTAATTCAGATGGCAGTATTTATCATTTAAACCTACTTCCTGAAGATATTGCGGAAACAATTATTACAGTGGGTGACCCTGAGCGGGTTCATGATGTATCAAAACATTTTGATGTCATTGAAGTAAAAAAAGGAAAACGTGAATTTCACACCCATACGGGTATTTTAAACGGAAAACGCATCTCGGTAATCTCAACCGGTATCGGAACGGACAATATCGATATCGTTTTTAATGAATTGGACGCATTGGTCAATATTGATTTTGGCAATCGTGAAGAAAAGGACAAAAAAATAGCACTCAATTTTATACGCATCGGTACATCTGGAGCTATTCAACCAGATATCGACATCGATTCTTTCTTATTAAGTGCCCATGCAATCGGTCTAGATGGATTAATGCATTTTTATAATTGCTCTGATGAGCAGAATACTACTTTAGCATCAAAATTAAATAGTTATTTAGGCTGGCAAAATCGTCATATTACGGCATATGCGTTCGACTGCGATGATCTTTTGAAAAATAAGCTAAATTCAAATCGTATACGATTTGGAACCACAGTAACCAACGCGGGTTTTTATGGTCCACAAGGTCGAGGAATTCGTCTAAGTCCAACATTGAAGGACTTTCATCAAAAATTAATGGCTTTCAATTTTCAGGATAAAAAAGTAACCAATTTAGAAATGGAAACCGCTGGAATTTATGGCTTAGCATCTATCTTGGGGCACCGAGCGGTCTCTATGAATGCTATTTTGGCCAATCGGGCTACAGGTGAATTTTCTAAAAATCCAGCTAGAACTGTTGAGCAGCTTATTCAATACTGCTTAGAAAAAATTTCATGAAATTTGCAATAAAATTACAATGAAGAAGGTCAGCATCATCGGGGTACCCGAACATTTTAATCTACCATGGCATTTAGCCATTGAAGAAGGTGCTTTTGAAGAAAGAGGTATTGACCTCGAATGGACCGATATCCATGAAGGAACCGGCAGAATGGCACAAATGCTGGCAGATGAAGAAACCGACATGGCCATTATATTGACCGAGGGTATCGTAAAAAGTATCACAGACGGAAATCCTTCGCGAATAGCTCAGGTATACATTCAATCTCCGTTATTATGGGGTATTCATGTAGCTGCAAACAGTGATTTTAACACTATTGACGACCTAGAAGGTTCAAGAGCGGCAATAAGCAGATACGGTAGCGGCAGTCATCTAATGGCATATGTACACGCAAAACAACAAAACTGGAGCACTAAGGACCTCAAGTTTGAAATCATCAACAATCTTCAGGGTGCTGTGGCAGGTTTAACAGAAAATGAAGCGGACTATTTTATGTGGGAACATTTCACGACAAAACCACTAGTGGATAAAGGTCTTTTTAGAAGATTAGGGGACTGCCCTACCCTTTGGCCCTGTTTTGTAGTCGCAACTACCAATAAATTTGCCTCAGAACAACCTGGTGCGCTAAAGCATATCTTAGAAATCATAAATTTATATACCGAAGAGTTTAAACTGATACCGAGTATCGATAGAACATTGGCAAATCGTTATGACCAAAAACTAGAGGATATTAAAATTTGGTTATCAAAAACGCATTGGGGCCAATCACAGTTAAAACCGGACATCCTTAAAAAAATCCAGGTCCAACTTTTTGAATTGGACCTGATATCTGAAATTAAGGACAGTAGTGCTTTATTGACTTAGTTTTTCAGTGTAATGTTTTCCTATTAAGGCCCTAAATTTTTCATCTGACAACGGCTTTTCTACCGTGTCTTGTACTAGTGGGTTTTCCTTGGCCTTTTTCGCAATTTTATCGGCATCAAGACCCGTTAAAATAGAAATGGTAACCTGTTCCTTGAATTTTGCATCAAAACGTTGGTTAAACAGTTCAAGAAATTCCCAACCATCCATAATCGGCATCATGACATCAAGTATAATCAAACAAGGTCCTATAGCCTCAATATCACTATTCTCCAAAAATTGAAGCGCTTCCAAACCATTTACTGCTGTAACAACATCGATAGTATCATCAATTGCTTCTGCGAAGTACTTGTTAAGCAAGTTTGTAGTATCGTCATCATCAACTAACAAAATTGTATTCAGCATATCCATATTGTAAGAATTTTATTCGTTTTGCTAAAAAAATAACGTACGATTTCTTAAGATATTTTAAGCACTGTAAGAATTTAAGGGTTTTACCAGTCTATTTTTACCTTATCCATCTTTTGTAGTAAGCCATTTGTCTTACTAAAGTGTTGATTTCCAAACCAAAGTCCTCTGTTTGCACTTAATGGTGAAGGGTGCCCCGATGTTAGTATATGATGCTTCGCTGTATCGACCAAACCGGCTTTTTTCTTAGCAAATCCGCCCCAAAGCAGAAAAATCAAACCTTCTTGTTCTTTCGAAAGTGTTTTGATAACAACATCAGTGAACTTTTCCCAGCCTTTTTTCTGATGGCTTCCCGCTTGATGGGCTCGAACGGTCAAGGTCGCGTTTAAAAGGAGTGCCCCCTGTGCTGCCCACCGCTCTAAATTTCCACTTTTTGGGTACTCTTTTCCGGTATCGACTTTAATTTCCTTGAAAATATTGCTTAATGATGGTGGATGCGGTACACCATCTCTAACCGAAAAGCATAAGCCGTTGGCTTGATTCGGTCCATGGTAAGGATCTTGTCCGATAATCACCACTTTGGTTTCGTGAAACGGACAATGGTCAAAAGCTGAGAAAATCTCAGAACCTTTAGGATAACACGTATGATTTTGGTATTCGCTCTTTACAAAGGTGGCAAGTTCATGAAAATAGGGTTTCTCAAATTCTGCTTGCAAAAAAGGTTTCCAACTTGGTGCAATGGAGACATTCATCTAAAGGAGTTTCTACAAATTTACAGCTTGCTGTAATTTGTTTTTGAAAACATGAATAAATTCTAATACTTTAGATGAAGATACCTATTGACCGATTTATGAAAGTAGCCTTTAAAACGCTTTATCTTAAAAAGTTATATCCATTGCGCATAAGCCGGGGCGTTCGTGATGGGCAATCTAACCTATATGTTTCTGTCACCGATGGTAAACATATCGGTTGGGGGGAAACTTCGCCCGGAACATCCGAAGGAGCCTCCAGTCCTGAAGAAGCACAACGGCAGTTAGAAAGTTTTTTAAAAACACACAAGGATTTAAGTTCCGTTCAGGACACCTATGACGATGCCATGCTGGCGGGAGTAGCTCCCTGCGCCCTTGCAGCACTAGATATCGCCCTGTGGGATTTAAAAGCAAAAAAAGCGCAACTCCCTTTATACGAACTTTTGGGTTTTTCAAAACCAAAACATGCAACTTCCATTACTTTGGGTATTATGAGTCCGGCAGAAGCTAAAAAACGTTTACCGCTCATCTTAAAAAATCAGGGAATCAAGACTTTAAAAGTGAAATTGGGCAGTAATGATGGTATTGAGGCGGACAAAGCCATGTATACCGAGGTATTGAACTACCATCAACAACACCCCATAGCGATTCGAGTAGACGCCAATGGCGGATGGACTTTAGATGAGGCAAAACATATGATGCATTGGTTATCTGAGCGCAACTGCGAATACGTAGAACAACCTTTAAAAGAAGGGCAAGAACATGATTTGCCAGAATTGTATAAAGGCCGCTCTTTACCCATATTTGTCGATGAATCCTGCAGATTTGCTCGCGACATCCCGAAATGGGCGCACGCTGTAGACGGGGTGAATATGAAGTTAATGAAGTGTGGTGGAATCACCGGTGCATTACGAATTATAGCAACGGCAAAGGCTTTTGGTCTACAAACTATGATTGGTTGTATGGGCGAAAGTTCCATTTCCATAGCTGCAGGAGCAGCAGTTTCAGGTGCCTTAGACCATATTGATTTAGATTCTCATCTGAATTTAAACCCAGACCCTTGCGAGGGAGCTCCGCTTATTAATGAAATTACCATGCCCTTAGCTATTCCTGGGCATGGGGCTAAATTCAAATCTGTATAAACTATGTTCGTTACTAGCCAAAGAATAGCCCTATTTATGGAAGGGGCGTTGGATTCTGACTCGGGAAAAATGGGTTTTGGACTGATGCGTTTTTCAAAACACCCTATTGTATGTGTCATCGATTCAAAATTCGCCGGAAAAACGGTTAAAGAAGCCGTTGGCCTTCCGTATAACATTCCGGTAGTTGCCACAATTGATAATGCTGTTCAAAAAGGAAGTGAAATTCTAGTTCTAGGTATCGCTCCTTCCGGGGGTAAGTTTCCGACTTCGTGGGAAGCACCTATCTCCGAAGCTTTACAAAAAGGACTTTCCTTAATCAATGGATTGCATGATGATTTAAATGCACGTTTCGGGCATTTACTTAACACTAAGGCTGACCAAAAGATTTGGGATGTTCGCAAACCTAAGGCCAACTACCCTATTGCAACGGGTAAGGCCGCGCAGCTAAACAACAAGCGCATCTTAATGATTGGCACCGATATGGCTGCTGGTAAAATGACCACGGGCCTAGAACTGTACGCTGAACTGAAAAAACAAGGAATGAAAGTAGGTTTTGTACCCACTGGCCAAATTGGCATCACCATTATGAGTAGCGGAATACCTTTGGATGCCATTAAAGTCGACCAAGCAGCAGGAGCCGTACAAGAAGCTGTTTTAGAACATTCGGATAAAGAAATTATCATCATCGAGGGGCAGGGTTCATTGGCGCATCCCGGTAGTACCGCTACCCTGCCCTTGATACGTGGAGCGCAGCCTACACATATGATTTTATGTCACAAAGCGGCCTATTCCCATCTGCGAGAACCTGTTTCACACATCCCCATTCCTCCCTTAGATGAATTCATTGCGTTAAATGAAGCGCTAGCCGAGGTTTGCGGTTCGCAAACCAAAGCAAAGACTATTGGGGTTGCTCTAAATACTACAGGTTTATCGGAAGAAGAAGCTTTAAACAGCATCAAAGAAACGGTTAAGCTCACAGGGCTGCCAACAACCGATGTGGTTCGCTTCAATGTTGCCGTTTTGGTCGATGAAGTTCTGAACTGTTAAAAACTATACTGAAAGAATTCAGGACGCTATCTGTAAATTCATGCTCTAAAAACCGAGATTTGCAACAGCTATACCATCAATCATGAGCAAAAAAACATATTTATTCAACCTCGTATGCACCCTCTTTGTACTGTTTTCATCATGCAAATCGAGCAATAGTCTTGTAAAAGGCACTCCGATTACCAACTCCAAGGCCGCTCAGCAAAAACCCTATCTCATCTTAATTTCGCTGGATGGCTTCCGTTGGGATTATGTGGAACGTTTTCAGCCCCCCAACCTGATTGAATTTATTAAAAACGGAGTCCAGGCGGAATCATTAATTCCCGCTTTTCCATCAAAAACATTCCCAAATCATTATACGATTGCCACTGGCATGTATCCTGATAAGCACGGTATCATTGGAAATTCGTTCTACAGTTATAAAAAGGACAAGTTGTACCGGTTAGGAAACCGCGAAACCGTTGAAGATGGAACTTTTTATGGCGGAACCCCTGTTTGGGTAGCAGCGGAAAAAGAGAACATGGTTTCGGCCAGTTTTTTCTTTGTAGGCACGGAGGCCGATGTTCAGGGGATGCATCCCTCCTACTATTACACTTTTGATAATAAAATACAAAGCGACGTTCGGGTAAATCAAGCTTTGGATTGGTTGGCCATGCCCAAAAAGAAAAGACCGCATCTCATCACTATGTATTTTTCTGATATGGACAATACCGGGCACGATTACGGGCCTTCAAACGATGAAAAAATAAAGGAGACCCTCTACGCTTTGGACAAACATTTGGGCGACCTGTTCATAGGGGTAAAACAAACTGCCTTACCGGTCAATATCATCATCGTTTCCGACCATGGTATGAAAGATATAGCCGTTAATAACTATTTGCCCATTCAAGCCGTTGAAAACCCTTCGCTATATAAAACCTTGAATAATGGAGCTATCGTTAATATTCACCCGAACGACAATAGCCAAATCGATTCGATTTATACCTATCTAAAAACGAAAGAGCAAAACTTTAAGGTCTATAAAACTGAGGATACCCCAGGTTTTGAGCATACACCACAAAACGAAGACTGGGGGAAACTACAAGTGTTGCCAGATATGGGCTATTATTTCACCTCTCAAAAACGAATAGAAATGCTATTAAAAGGTGACAATAAGAATTTTGGGGTTCATGGCTATGACCCCAATCTAAAAGAGATGCATGGCATTTTTTATGCTAATGGTCCAGCCTTTAAGAATGGTTACATCACAGATGCTGTGAAGAACATTCATATTTACCCGGTAATGTCTAAAATTTTAGGTTTAGAAATTCCAAATGATATCGATGGTGATTTAAACGAACTAATAGATGTGCTAAATGCAGCGGATTAAAAGGCTTTATGTGGTTTCTTGCGTGAATAAGTTTATAAAAACAGCCTTTGAGAGTTGATAGACCCCATTTAAATCATTTAGGATTATGAATACGAAATACCCTCAATTCTTCGGTAGTGCTTCGCCTTCCATCCGCGGTGCGCCTGCATTAACCAAATCCTTTGCCAACTGCGATAATTTCCCTTGACTCATTTCCAATTGTGACTGTGATGAACTCAATTGCCCATTGATCAGCTGTAAAGCGTTTTGATGATTCGTCGTAGGACCATATGTTGAATGATCAATTCCAATTTGTAAAGAAAATAATCTACCACCGACTGTCGGCCTCGTTTTTTCTCCTGGTTCTACTTTCGATTTTTCACCATTTAGCGCTTGGTCAATTTTCAGAAGTTCCATTCGTACTTCAGCCAATCGATTATCAAAACTACCTGCTGCTGTAGGCGAATAATCCAATACTTTTTTCATGCGTTCGGCACGGGTCAAAGAATTCATTAAACTCATTTGAATAGCAGAATGCGAACGCACGGCATCTTCATATTGTCGCCAAAAAGCAGCCACTTCTGAATGCGGTGCACCTTCCAATGCACCTTTGCGCAATGGCACCACCTCAAATTCTATCGATTGGGACAAGGCTTTTACCACTCCATCCACTTGTTGAAAAAGCGAAGCGGAATATGTTCCTGGTGCAGCCATCAACGCTTTTGGGCTATCGTCCCACATGGGCGCTGGAGGTTCAACCATGGAAATAGCATTAGGAGAAGGATATCTTAGATCCCAAGCAACTCTATGAAACCCTTTTTTGGCCGTACCGTCTACGCGTCTGACAACAGTCCCATTTTTATCTTTGATTTCAACCCATATTTTAGGTGAATTTTCCATCCGTTCTGCCTCTAAGGCATCCCAACCGGGAAAAGCGATATTCTCTTTGTTTTTCTTTTCTTGAGCGGAACGAATTTCCTGTTTTGTTTTTAAATCATCTTTCAAATAATAGGTAAAGACAGCTCCAAACGGAGGATTGTCAGCTACAAAATGGTCAGCTCCCTGATCCCCTTTTTTTCCTTCAAAACCGAGCTGCCCTCTTGGGATATACCACCATGCTTTTCGAGTTGAAAACAAAGTAGCGTCATTTTTCAAAACTTCATCATTTACTTCTCGTAGTACACTTATATCATCAAAAACATAAAAGCTTCTTCCAAAAGAGGCCGCAACTAAATCATTTTCCCTACGCTGAATAGCCAAATCTCGAAACGATATGGTAGGCACACCGCCTTGGAGTTTTATCCATTTATCGCCAGCATTAGGAGAAAAATAAATACCAAATTCAGTTCCCGCAAACCACAAATCTTTTTTTTCATGGTCTTGAACAAGACGCCAAACCAAATTCCGTTTAGGCAAATTATTTTGAATGGACTTCCAAGTTTTACCACGATCTGTACTCTTTAATATATAAGGTTGGTAATCGCCATACTTATGATTATCCATAGCTACATAGACCGTATTAGCATCATGTAAATCTACTTTGATATCATTGATATATGGAAGTCTCGGCATTTCTTTAATGCTAGACACTTCTATTTTGCGCCAAGTTTTCCCATAATCTTCTGTTACCTGTATCAACCCATCATCGGTGCCTATGTATATTAAATTTTCATCAAGCGGTGATTGAGCGATAGAAGTAATCGTGTTGTAATTGGACATTGCGTTCAAATCCCACGCATTATCCCAACTTTGTTGTTTTCCCATAATCGGTAACTCTAAACGATTTTGGTCACGTGTTAAATCTCCTGATAGGGTGCGCCAGTCATCGCCACGATTATCAGAAACCCAAAGTCTTTGCGATGCATGAAAAATTCGTTCTGGTGCATGGGGACTTACCAAAATTGGGGCGTCCCAATTATAGCGTTCATAATCTTCATCTGCTCCAGGTTGCGGTTGAATGTCCATCACCTCACCGGTAATCATATCAATTCTGGACAAGGTTCCTTCCTGACGTTGTCCGTACATAATATTGGGATTACCTGGCTCGGTAGCTGGTTGGTGTCCATCCCAGTCCAAGACTACTTTCCAGTCTGAATTTTGAATACCATGTATGTTGTCCGTTCGAGAAGGACCGCCCTCAGTGGAATTGTCTTGTGTACCTCCGTAGATATTATAAAAAGGTTCGGCATCATCAACCGCCACTTTATAAAATTGCGTTAAAGGAAGATTTCCCATAAAACGCCAATTCTCGGCTAAATCAAAAGATTCGTAAACACCTCCATCTGTACCCATCAATAAGTAATCAGGATCGTTTTTTCTGAAAGCCAAAGCATGATTGTCAGAGTGTTTATGTTGTTCCTTCATGCGACGAAAACTTTTCCCGCCATCTTCGGAAATCTGTACCCTTACATCCAATAAATACAATCTATCAAATTGATGCGGTGAAGCATACAACTCTTGATAATAATGTGGTCCTGTTGCACCAGATACCGCATCAGACATTTTCTTCCAGGTCGAGCCACGATCTATCGAGCGATATAAACCGCCCTTTCGTCTGTCTAATTCGATAGCAGCATATAACACATCAGGCTTTTGAGGGGAAATCGCTAAACCGATTTTTCCCATATTCGATTCAGGCAAACCCGTTTCGAGTTTTTCCCATGTCTCACCGCCGTCTGAACTTCGATACAACCCTGTACCAGGACCTCCTCCCATATAGGCAGCTACAGTTCGATGCCTATCCCAAGTTGCAGCATACATTTGGTCAGGATTTCGAGGGTCAATAACAATGTCGGTGACACCCGTCCATTCAGAATTTCCTAAAGTCCGCTTCCAAGTTGTTCCACCATCGATAGATTTATACAATCCTCTTTCACCGCCTTTTGTCCAAAGCGGACCTTGTGAGGCCACCCATATCACATCCGAATTTTCAGGATGAATAACAATTTTCGATATATGGTTAGAGTTTTTCAGACCCATATTTTTCCAATTCGCTCCTCCATCATCACTTCGATATACGCCATCGCCAAACGATAAATGACGGCCACCTACATTTTCTCCAGTACCTACCCAGACAACATGAGGATTATTAGGGTCAATGGACACACAGCCTGTGGCAAAGGAAGCTTCTTTATCAAATATAGGATTCCAGGTGACTCCAGCATTTACTGTTTTCCAAACTCCTCCTGAGGCCACAGCGATATACCACGTATTATCATCTTCAGGGTGAATAGCAATATCTGCTATTCTACCAGACATAAACGCAGGTCCTATACTTCGTAGTTTTAGGCCTTCAAAATTTTTGTCTGACCAAGGTTTGACCGTATTATCTTGAGCAAAAAGAAAAGTTGAACAGAGGAAACATAGCAGTAATGTGAAGAATTGGTTTCTCATGGTATGGTTTTTTTATGAAAAAGCGATTAGCTCAAACTTAATGAATTATCATAGAATGATCACAGTGGTTAGATTTAATTTGTTGTTATGTGGTTTCTGGGATAGCGGTTCAAGCTAAACAACTTGACTGTTCTACTAACGGCTAACTTTACCCAACTTTATGTCATATTTTTGGTTACGGCAGATTGATACTCATGTACCATTCCATAACGAAACCATAACCAAGCCGATAACGAAACCCAATTTTTCACTTCCTTTTAGTAATACTTATCTTTGCGCTGCTAGAAAAAGAACATGCAGCAGATACACCAAAAAACCCTTCAAGACTTAGAATTCCCCACCGTACTGCATCAGCTAGTAGCCCGTTGCAACACCGAATTGGGCAAAGCTGCTGCTTTAGAAATACAGCCTTTATCGGATGAAGCTTATTTAAAAACGTTATTGGGGCAAACCTCAGAGTATCTGGCCTCTTTTGATAACGACAATCGCATTCCCAATCATGGTTTTGATGCTATTACGAGCGAACTAAAATTATTGGGGATTGAAAATACAACTCTAGAGATTTCGGGCTTCCGAAGAATTGGCAGTCTTTGTGCAACCATAGTCATCCATAAAAAATTCTTTAAAAAGTTTAAGGAATACTATCCGCTTTTGTGGGCCTTTTCAGAAACTGTAGAAGAAAATAAGGCCATTGTTGAAGAAATAGACGCTATTATTGATAAGTTCGGTGAGATACGTGACAATGCTTCGGTAGAACTTAAAAATATCCGATATCAGATTAATTCCGTCAAAGGAAAAATCAATCAAAGTTTCGGGGCCGCGCTAACCCGCTATCAGGCCTCCGAATTTTTAGATGAGATTCGGGAATCCGTTGTGGAGAATAGACGTGTATTGGCAGTTAAGGCCATGCACCGCAAGAAAGTCCGTGGTACGGTGATGGGGAATTCAAAAACTGGCAGTATTGTTTACATTGTACCCGAAGCTACACTTCAATTCAGTACCGAACTAAGCAATCTGGAGTTTGAAGAAAAAGAGGAGATTCAAAAAATACTGAACGGTCTCACAAATTACATTCGCCCCTATTCCGAAACCCTAAAAAACTACCAACACTTTCTAACCCATATAGATATTACGGCCTCAAAGGCAAAGTACGCATCGGAAATGAATGCCATTCTGCCCGAAATCAATACCGAGAAACGATTGTTCTTACGTGATGCCTATCATCCGTTACTCTATTTAAGCAATAAGCAAAAAAGAGAAAAAACTTGGCCCCAGACCATAGAACTGCATCAAGAAAAACGAATCATCGTCATCTCCGGACCGAATGCTGGTGGTAAAAGTATTACCTTAAAGACCATTGGGCTTTTGCAATTGATGTTGCAAAGCGGTTTATTGATTCCAGTGCATGAGCGTAGCTCGGTCTTTCTTTTTGAAAAGATACTAACAGATATTGGAGATAACCAATCCATTGAAAATCATTTAAGTACCTACAGTTACCGCCTTAAAAACATGAACCAGTTTTTAAAGCGTTGTAACAATAAAACCTTGTTCTTGATTGATGAGTTTGGTACAGGGTCCGACCCTGAACTGGGCGGTGCTTTGGCCGAAGCCTGTTTAGAGGTTTTTTATGAGCGGGAAGGTTATGGGGTAATTACGACCCACTACTCGAATCTAAAATTACTGGCGAACGAATTACCGCATGCCACCAACGCCAACATGCTTTTTGACAATAGAACCCTGCAACCCACCTTTAAATTGGTAATGGGCGAGGCGGGCAGCTCATTTACCTTTGAGGTAGCACAAAAGAACGGTATTCCCTACTCGCTCATCAATAAGGCCAAGAAAAAAATTGAACGAGGTAAAGTTCGGTTTGATGCGACTATAGCCAAACTGCAGAAAGAGCGTTCAAAGATGGCCAAAACTGGCTCCAGGCTTCAAGACGAAGAAAGTAAGGCCCGTGAAGAAGCCAAAAAACTGGAAGCCTTAAATGCTAAAGTAAAATCGAAACTCGAAAACTACCAAGAGCAATACGATCATAACCAACGTATGATCCATCTGGGAAATAAGCTCAATGATGCTGCCGAAAAATTCTTTTTAGACAATAAGAAACGCCCATTGGTTTCGGAGTTATTACGTATTGTAGAAACCGAAAATAGCAAACGCAAGAAAACTACTGCAAAACAGGCAAAAGCTAAAAAAGCTCAAAAAAAGCAGGTAGCTAACGAGTTGGAACAGAAAATCGTTGCAGTACGAAAAGAGAAGGTAGCCAAAAAGAAAAAGGCCGTCATTGAAGAAAAAACAAAGCCCAGACCCGTATTTAAAGTCGGTGACCGGGTACGTATGTTCGATGGCAAGGCCGTAGGCAGTATCGATAAACTTGAAAAAAACAAAGCTGTGGTAAATTATGGGATGTTCACCACCAGTGTTGGTGTGGAACAATTGGAATTAGTGGAAAAGAAAAAATGAAAAATAGCTATACCCTTTATGGAGACGGAAGTGTGAACAGCACCGACATTATGGTACATAGCGGAAAAGTGTGCATTCGTCAGAACAGTTCCGGAGGAGAGCATCTCACTTATGTTACTCGAACATCCGAGACGGCGCTCTTCGTTTTGCTCCAGTCCCAATCGCATCGATGGGATGAGTTTGCCAGAAATAGTGCGGGTAATAACGGTAGACGAAGTGGTATTCTCATGTTGTTGGCAGAGAAATTTACAAACATCAAAAAAGATCCCTATATTGACATCCAGCAGTTCTTTAAAGACAATGCAATTAAGTATACTTCGACCTATTGGCCCGATTCGGACCGGTTTTGATGTAACGGTGTCATTTCGAAAATGAGCGAAACGCTTGAGAAATCCAGTCTAATTCTAGGGATTTCTCACCCTTCGACTATGCTCAGGGTTCGAAATGACAAAAATGGATTTTAGAATATTCAAGAATGTTATACAAAAAAAGAGATTCCCGCTTTTGCGGGAATAAAATAACAGCCGGCATCAAGTTGTTGAACCCAACCTGAGCGGCCGACTGCATCTTTGATTACTTCTCCGTAATTTTATAATAAACAGTTATTCCGTCTTCAAAACTATGTCTATAATAATATTCTCCTGGCGATAGCTCTGTATCCGGATAAACTTCCTTATCATCACCAATTATACCAGCATCTTTAAGGTTCTTTTCGGTTAAGGCATTCTCACCAAGATTATCTAGGTAAGCCTTTTTTGATTTTGAGCCCAAATCATCGAACCCGATTAATTCATTATCGTATAGGTGACCTCTGTATTCAAAGTAGTCCGTACTTTTGTTTGGACGGTAAGGCTCAATATCATAAGTGAAAAATTCATTACCTATCTTACCTTCATCAAAATCATAAGGATCACTTTTTTTAACATTAACTCTTTCCTCACTACTATTTTCCCGACTCCACCAGGCATTATCAACACCAGGATTATCTGTGTTAGATCGCACAAAATCATTATTCGCATCAGACCACATCCTAATTTCCAGGTTACCGTATAGTTCTCTGGCAAATGTTGGGCCATCAATCCGAACTAATTTCAATTCATATTGTGGGTAAGCCAAATCACAGTTTCTAACTTGATATTCTGTTGCTAAAACTACTCTAGCTGCTGGAAAACCTTCTCTTACATAACTTAATTTATACGCTAAAGGCGCGCCTGGTGAGTCCTGGGAATAGTTTCCGCCTTCTGCAATAAAATCATATATTTTAGAAAGACTATCGCCACCTATTGTTTGTGCGGCACTCGCTCCAGAACCACCGATTATAATTGCTTTGATACTAGACTTTTCCAAAATTTCTTTTGAATCAACGTCAAGTTCAAAATCTCCTTCTCTCTTGCCAGCATCTATTGCAGCATCAAATGCAGATTTTATTTCTGATATACTAGATTCAGATTCTATAGTATACAAAACCATCCGACCATAAGTTACCGAAGAAACATATACTGGAT
Source organism: uncultured Croceitalea sp. (assembly GCA_937969515.1). Lineage (GTDB taxonomy): Bacteria > Bacteroidota > Bacteroidia > Flavobacteriales > Flavobacteriaceae > Croceitalea > Croceitalea marina. The sequence continues at coordinate 14,286 of CALBVX010000012.1, forward strand.
TGGTAGCACCCAAACTTTCAACGCTCGGAAGGTTCGTAAAAAGGTCACTTGGCATTTTTCCAGGAGAATCAAGGTCTAGGGTAAAATATTTTTGAATAAATTTAAGAACATATTTCCTCTTAACGGTTGTGGAATTAAAATCAAAACTGCCAGAAATATCCTTGGTCTTATCTCGATAATTAGCACCAAGTGCTATGGCCAACTGTTGTTCCGAATATACTTCAGACTCCTCTATAACAAGTTGAGCTGGCGTGGCACCAGTAACCTCTCGGTTTAATAACTCATTAATGCCTTGTCGCACCTCACTAAGATTATTGGGGTTATCAATAGTTACACTTGGGCTTCCGTTAATATTGCTCAACGAAATAGACATAGTAATAGGCGCCCTATCTGCATTAATTCTTGAATATTCGCCGGTTGGTATGGTTTCTCCTTTTAACATGGCACCTGGATATATTACATCAGTAGTTGGATCAAGTGTAAACAGTTCATTAAACCCTGGAGCACCTTTGTATGTTTTTGTAAAACATTCCAAGGTTGTGTTTTCTGAGTCACGTTCAGGACCAGACGAGTTAGTCTCTGCTATAGGAGATTCATTAGGCTGATTAAAAGCGCTTAGATTAGCAACCGCAGCATTAAAATCTAATGCATCATTGTTAGAAAAATTAGGCTGTTCTGGTCCCGGTTCTACTTCATCTTTGCTACAGCTGCTAAATGCAACTAATAATAAACATAGAACAGACACATAAAGTGTAATTCTAAAAAATGATTGATTTGTTTTCATAATTTCTTGGTTTTTTAGATTCAACACTCCAAACCTAGACTAGAAAACAGCCCAACCCTAATTTTGAATATGGACAAAGTATGGACAGTACATGTAGATTTAGTACAAACTTGACATGGACGGCATCGCTAAAACAAAAACGCCAAAATCATTGCACCATCAATAAAACCAACTGTTTTTAACCATTTTCATTTTTAAAATCAAATAAAAAACTATGGACTTTTCATGGACAAGCTATTAAGTCGACGTTGATGACAATCGTATTCGATATTCATTATTTACTATATTCGGGCAAACCATTCAACCTCAAGAATATGAAATTCAAAATCTTATTTGTGGCATTTCTCTTTCTATCCTCCATAGATCTAAGTGCCCAAAATCAAAAGAAGGTGGATAGCTTAGATTCTTTGCTCAAAACAGCTAACGATAAAGAAAAAGTTCTTATTTACGAATCACTTTTTCGGGAAACGCGGGGAAGGAAAATGGATGCTGCAAAGGCTTATCTAGATTCTATGGAAGTAATTTCAGAAAGAACAAAATCAAATCTTTCACGAGGAATCTATTATCGGGCAAAAGGAGTCTCTGAAGGTTATGGCAAAGATTATAAAGCATCGGAAAAATCATTTCGGAGATCCATAAGCTATTTAGAAAAAACAGATGATACACTTGAACTTAGCCATTCATTCAATAATTTAGGTATCAACCAAAGGATGCAGGGCAGATTGGACTCCGCAATGGTCTATCATATGAAATCAATTAAAATTCGGGAGAAGTTTGATGCAGACCCTAACATTTTGGGGCAGAACTATTTGTCTATCGGTACAGTACATGCTTTATTCTTCAAATATGAGAAGGCCAAAGAGTACTTTCAAAAGGCTGAGAATATTTATCTACAAAATGGCAATCAACGAATGCTAGCTTCAGCATGGAATAGAATTGCAGTTCTAGAAAATAAACAGGGGAACAGTTTGCAAGCAATATCCTTCTATAAGAAAGCGGACTCCCTTTATAAGCTAATGAAGTATACAAGGGGTCGATCTCTGCTTGTATCAAACTTGGGAAATGCCTATGCAAGTTTAGACAGTATTCAGCTTTCGAATAACTATTTCAAGGAAGCAATTGAACTCGCCAGAAAAACTGGGCAGAAACAGTCAGAGCTTTTGGCAATGTCCAGTCTCGGATACAACGCTCATAAAGTCAACCAGTACCAAAAGGCGCTAAACTACTACTATCCTGCACTAGAGATGGCTGAGCAAGGGGGTATGTACAAAAACCAATCACAACTATACCGAAAAATAGCGGAAACCTATGCTGCTATGGGTGAACACAAAAAAGCTTATGATTTTAGGGGTAGATATATGGTAGCATACGATTCAATTTTCAACAAGGATGTGCGATCTCAAATTGATGAACTAGAAAAGAAATATGAGACTGAAAAGAAAGAAGCTGCTCTTGCGCTACAGGATGAGGAAATCAAAACCCTAAATGAAAAAGCCAAAGTAGACAAACTCACCAAGGGACTTTATGGAGGAGGTATGGTCTCTGCCCTAGCCTTGTTTGGTCTTTCGGTTTTTGGTTATCGCCAACGTATTAAAAAGAATAAAATAGCTAGGGAAAAGCAAGAAGAAATCTACAAGCAGGAAATTGAACATAAAAAGAAAGAACTTACTAGCCAAACGCTACATTTAGTTCAAAAGAATACCTTTATTAAGGAACTCATGGAAAATTTGGAAAACATTAAAAA
>CALBVX010000013.1 GCA_937969515.1 uncultured Croceitalea sp.
TCAAGCTTGGTTTTTGGAAGCTTCGAGAACGCGTTATCAGATGGAGCAAAAATGGTGAATGGTCCACTTTCCTCTAACAAATCATTTAAATCCGTAGCATTATAGGCAGCCAGTAAGGTTTTGTGATTGTCAGTAGCTATTGCTTCTTTAATATTCGTGTTTTCCTTTGGAACATATACTCCAGAAGGTATAGCAGCAAGACTTTTATTCTGGGAGAATACAAAGTTAAGGGTAACAAATAGTACAACAAAACAGGTGATAGTTTGGGGGAATTTCATTTAAAAATACTTAGTGTTTCGTTCTATGTCGTTATTGCTATTCATCGATGAAATACCAAAAACATCGGTAAGATAGCTTTTTACTTCATATTTTGGGGGCATGAACCATGTAGTTTATAGAAATTAACAAAATATTAACTTTTTGATATTTGTACCGTTTCGGAAATAAAAATTGTATTTGACTAACTTTGAAAAAAAAGCTAGAAAAAGATGATACTTCCCAAAACTGATATTGAGGATAAGTTACTGCATACCAAAAACAAATTGGTTTCTAACGATACCATTTTATTGGAAGTGCAGCAACTCTTAGAAAAAGATTTTGAGATAGAAAGCGAAATTGAAAATCGTCTCTCTCAACCTTCAAAAAATGTTGAAAATGCATTTGATTTTGAACTTTTAGAAACTGAGAGAATCTATCACATTGAACAAATCAAAAAAATCTGTACTGATTATCGATTGCGTTTTTTAGACTCTAAATATTTTAAAGGAGAAATTCCGCAAAGCGCGATATCTAAAATTAAACACCTAGAAAAAGCCCACGGAATAAGTTTAGAGGGTTTTAAAATGATGGCACCATCAAAATTATTCAAACTTGAAGATAAGGATGACCCACTTTTATTTTCCCCAATAGGCAACGGTTACTATTATCTGATTCACAAATGGGGCAACGACCTGCATCCTTTAAGAAAGTTATTGGTGTGGCCTTTTAGGGGTATGGTAAATCTTACCATTACCACCTTGATAGTCAGCTATTTTGCCACCTTTTTGGTTCCTGATGGGTTGTTTTCCAAATCAGGTTCAAATGCACAATTCTGGATTTTATTTTTCTTTATGTTCAAAACAATCGGTGCAATTGTTATCTACTATGGTTTTGCACAGGGGAAAAATTTTAACCCGGCAATCTGGAACAGTAAATATTTCAACGCATAGTTAGACCGTTACAGCATACATTTTTTTGCGCTGCTCTTTGATGGATTTATCCGACATATATTCATCAAAGGTCAAGTGCCTATCAATGGCGCCATTTGGAGTCAACTCGATAACTCTTGTAGCCACAGTTTGAACAAACTCATGGTCATGCGTAGTCATTAATATGGTACCCTTAAAGTTTTTAAGGCTGTTGTTAAATGCTGTTATACTTTCTAAGTCTAAATGATTGGTGGGCTCGTCTAACAATAATACATTGGCACGTAATAACATCATTCTACTCAACATGCAACGTACTTTTTCTCCCCCTGAAAGCACGGTCGATTTCTTTAGCGCCTCTTCTCCACTAAAGAGCATTTTTCCTAAAAACCCCCTTACGTAAACCTCTTCTCTTTCTTCTTCCGTTTTTGTCCATTGACGCAACCAATCTACCAAATTCATATTGGCATCAAAATATTTATCATTATCTGCTGGCAAATACGATTGTGTGGTGGTGATGCCCCATTGAAACTTTCCAGAATCAGCTTTTTTATCTCCAGCAATTATTTCATAAAAAGCGGTCGTAGCTCTAGAATCCTTAGAAATAATGGCAACCTTATCCCCTTTAGCGAGGTTAATATCTACATTGGCAAATAATAAATCACCATCCTCTGAACTGGCGGTTAGTTTTTCAACATTCAAAATTTGATCTCCCGCTTCTCGCTCTCTATCGAAAATGATTGCTGGGTATCTTCTACTAGAGGGTTTGATATCATCTACCTTTAATTTATCCAACATCTTTTTACGAGAAGTGGCTTGCTTGCTCTTAGCTACGTTTGCACTGAAACGAGCGATAAACTCTTGTAGTTCTTTAGCCTTTTCTTCAGCTTTTTTGTTTTGCTGAGCACGTTGCCTAGACGCCAACTGGCTGCTCTCGTACCAAAATGTATAATTACCCGAGTAAAGGTTAATCTTGCCAAAATCAATATCTGCAATATGCGTACAGACAGCATCTAAAAAGTGTCTGTCGTGTGAAACCACAATAACCGTATTGTCGTAATTAGCCAAGAAGTGCTCTAACCAACTTATAGTTTCATAATCCAAATCATTGGTAGGCTCATCCATTATCAGCACATCTGGACTACCGAAAAGTGCTTGAGCAAGTAATACCCTTACTTTTAATTTAGAGTCCATATCTGCCATGGTGGTATAGTGCAAGTCTTCGGTGATGCCCAAGTTTGATAATAGCGCCGCGGCATCACTATCGGCGTTCCAGCCGTTCATTTCTTCAAACTGTACCTGCAACTCCCCTATTTTCTCGGCATTTTCATCGGTATAATCGGCGTACAAGGCATCAATCTGCTTTTTAATTTCAAATAAAGGTTTATTGCCCATAACCACAGTTTCTAGAACAGTAAACTCATCATAAGCATTGTGGTTTTGCTCGAGTATAGACATTCTCTTGCCAGGTTCTAAATGAACATGGCCAGAAGTTGGATCGATTTTATTGGCTAATATTTTTAAAAAAGTAGATTTACCAGCTCCATTGGCCCCTATAATTCCGTAGCAGTTGCCCTCTAAAAAAGCAACGTTGACTTCATCAAACAAAACTCTTTTACCGAATTGAACAGATAGATTAGATACTGAAAGCATTTCTAAATTAATTTTTTGCAAAAATAGACAAAATTAATCCCCCCCACCAACTGTATTACTTGAGGAAAAACCTAAAAAAAGTATGGTTTTACAA
>CALBVX010000014.1 GCA_937969515.1 uncultured Croceitalea sp.
CTGGCTCTAATCTGTCTCCTTCAAATATCACTTCATTTTCTAATAACTCTTGATCCGTACTCAACATTCCATTAACTAGGATTGAAGCTTCCGGACTTACCAGTAACCCTGAATTTTTATGAAAATGAACCCTTGTTCCAGCTTCAAACGTTGCTACTCTTTTATTCGGAACTGCTGCATAACCATAAACCACATAAGGTTTCTCGTTGTTAAAATTCAATTCATTATCCTCTAGAAAAAAACCTTCTATTCTAATTTCATTTCCCTCGTCATTAATTCCTAAAAGTAAAGATTCGGTTGAACCATCGGCCAATTCCCTCGGGTATAAAAAAACCGCATCTTTAATCAGGGTAACCAATTCTACTTTTTGTGTATTGCCCGATGCCCCGAATTGAATAGCATCGGTATATAAAAATTCATTTTGATTTACTTGATCATGGGGAATAGTAACTTCAACGAAAATGAACAAACTGTCTTTGGCCAGCAATGGAACATTTTCAAAGGTTTTACCAGCGGCACCATCTACATTTAAACGATAATTGCTTTCTTGACCATTTTCAAGACTTATAGTTGGAATCTGTATGTCATCATTTGAGCGATTATATACTTTTAAGGAGTAGGTACTACTACCGATATTTGCGAAAACAGTGTCTAAGAAGACAGTGTCTTTCGAGAATTCTAGATTTCCTGCTGAGGGTTTAAAATCAAAGTCTTTTCTGCATGAAGAGCCTAATGCCAATGAGACAGTGAATAAAACTATTATGATATGTTTTAGTCTAATTTTTTTCAAGAATCTAAAAATAAGTTCTTAATGGTATCAGGTACGCGTATGGGTTTTAAAGTCTGAGAATGTAATAGACACCACTCTGTTATAGATTTAACCAACACTTTTCCCGTTTTATTGTTTGCCATTTCTACTTCCCTGAAAGAAATGGGGCCTTTGTTAGTTTTAATATTGGTTGTGATTATGATTTCGTCGTTAAGCTTAGCAGAGTCATAATAGGTGATGTCATGCCTTCTAACCACCCAAATAAAGCCCGAAGCAAGTTTTTTAGATACTGCTTGCCAATGTTCTTTTGATATCTGCTGAATCCATTCTACGTAGATCACGTTATTAACATGGTTTAAGTCATCTAAATCTTTTTGAGATACTTTTTTTAGTATGGTATAACTGTTCATATCACTTTTTAATGATATTGACCTCAAACAACTTATCCCAGTTTTTACCTGTAACGAAAAAGGTTTTACGTGTTGGGTGATAGGCTACTCCATTAAGTACGTCTAGTTGTGGGTGTTGCGTTACTTTTTTCTTTAGACCTCCAAAATTTATCACCCCTTCGATAGCACCTGATGTGGCATCAATAATCATCATGCTTTCTTTTTGCCACACGTTGGCATAGATTTTTCCGTTTACATATTCCAATTCATTGGCCTTGTTAAAGATAGATTTATTGGTCACGGTTTCGATAAAATCTATCTCTGTAAAGTTTGTAGGGTCTAGAATCCATATTTTTTCGGTTCCATCACTTTTAAAAACTTTTTGTCCGTCATTGCACAATCCCCATCCTTCTTTACTCTTTCCATAGCTAAAAGTTTCTACCTTATTTAAATCTGATTGATTGTAAACGTAGCCAATACCGCTTTGCCAGGTTAATTGTAGCACTTTATCATTTATTACTGTTATTCCTTCCCCAAAAACAGAATTGTCTAAATCTACATTTTGCAGCACATTACCTGTTTTAAAATCAATTTTTCGGAGCACAGATTGACCCTTACGACCGGTGCCCTCATATAAGGTATCGTTACTAAACTCCAAGCCTTGCGTGAAAGAGGTTTGATCATGGGGAAAAGTGTTCACGATTTCATAAGTATAAATTTCAGGAGGTTTTTCTGCTAAAACCTTTATTTTTTTGGTTATGTCTACGGAGGTATCATCGTAGTCTATTTTGGCGATTAAAACTTTGTTGCCAAGTTTTTCAATATTAAAAGTTATTTTTCCGTCTGTGACAGGAAGAACTTTTCCATCAATTACATATTCAACTTTAGAAATGGTGAAGTTTTCTTTATTCTGTATTGAAATACCTACTTTATCATTTTTTTGAAACTGCTTTTTTTGACCTTCTAACTGAATATCAAATAGTTTGGTAGTGTCTTTTGAACCACCGCAGGCAATAAAAAAAACAGCAGTTATACTTACAAGAAAAACCTTCATGTATATTTTATGTTTCATGGATTAAATATGCTGCAAATTAAGCATGTCTTGTGATTGCAACAAATTTAAAAGATTGTATATTTGCCCTTGGCAAGTCCTACACGACCAGCTCCTGCAAAATCCCCCAGGGTGGGAACGCAGCAAGGGTATGCGGTCGTAGCGGTGCGATGTAGGTAGCTTGCCTTTTTTTGTACCCAAAAGTGAACCAAAGGCTTTAAGTTTTCTCTATTTTTGCATCATGAATAAAAAAGTAGTTTTGGTTACTGGTGGATCTTCCGGAATAGGCATGGCTATAGGTATTTACCTTACGAGAAAAGGCTTTAAAGTCTACGGAACCAGCCGAAATTTAAAAAAGCAAGAGGGTTTTAAAGAATTTGAATTACTTGAACTTGATGTGACCAAAAGTGATACTATCTCGGCTGCCATAAATAGTATTATAGAAAGGGAAGGAAAGCTCGATGTGCTCATCAATAATGCAGGTGTTGGTATAACAGGGCCTATTGAAGAAACCCCAATTACTGAAATAAGCAAGGCTTTTGATACAAACTTGAATGGACCTATTCGTATGATTCAGACGGTTCTGCCTCAAATGAGAAGTCAAAAAAAGGGAATGATTATAAATATAACCTCTATTGCAGGAAACATGGGCTTGCCTTATCGTGGTATTTATTCGGCCAGTAAAGGAGCTTTAAGTCTTGTAACTGAAGCTTTAAGAATGGAAACCAAAGACTTTGGTATTCAGATAACCGATTTAGCTCCCGGTGATTTTGCTACCAATATAGCCGCCGGGCGTTATCATGCACCTGCAAATAACAATTCTTCATATCCGTCATATGCCAAAGTCTTGGATATGATAAATACTGATGTAGATGCGGCACAAGACCCGATTGTAGTCGCAAAGAAGGTACATTCAATTATTATTAAAAATAATCCGAAGGTTCATTATAAGGTCGGCGTGTTTTTACAAAAATTTTCCCTTTTCCTGAAGAGTGTATTACCGGATACTTTGTATGAAAGATTACTCTTAAACCATTATAAATTGTAGTTTTACAAGAATTAAAAACTTAAAAAAGAACGAATGAAATTTTTTATAGATACAGCAAATCTTGCACAGATTAAAGAAGCAGAAGAATTAGGTGTTTTAGATGGTGTTACCACGAACCCTTCTCTTATGGCAAAAGAAGGTATTACCGGAACGGATAATATTCTTAAGCATTATGTAGATATCTGTAATATTGTTGAAGGAGATGTTTCTGCTGAAGTTGTATCAACGGATTTTGATGGTATGGTAAGAGAAGGGGAGGCCTTGGCCAAGCTTCACGACCAGATTGTAGTGAAAATACCTATGATAAAAGAAGGAGTTAAGGCATTAAAATATTTTTCTGATAAAGGAATTAGAACCAATTGTACTTTGGTGTTTTCAACTGGTCAGGCGTTATTGGCCGCAAAAGCAGGAGCCACATATGTTTCACCTTTCTTAGGAAGGTTGGATGATATCTCTACCGATGGCTTAAACTTAATTGCAGAGATTCGACTTATTTATGATAACTATAATTTTCAGACCGAAATATTAGCGGCATCTATAAGGCATACGATGCACGTAATTGATTGCGCCAAGCTTGGCGCAGATGTGATGACCGGACCCTTATCTTCAATTGAAGGCCTTCTAAAACACCCTTTAACGGACATCGGTTTAGAGAAGTTTTTAGCAGATTATAAAAAAGGAAATTCTTAGACTTTTAAGAATCTTAATAAGATAGACCTTGGCTATTTTGCAGTCAAGGTTTTTTGTTGCCCAACAAATGGGTTACGGGTAAACACATTCGCGAAAGCATCCACAATAACCGTGTCTTTTGTAATAACACATTTGCTAAGGTTATTGATAATTAATGATTCTTGTATTTCACCAAAATCAAAACTTCTGTATTGAAGCTTCTTATCGATAGCCTGTTCATTGAGCATCGACAGCCATTTATCTTCAGAAGTTCTAAGGTTGATTCCGACATAAAGGTATTCAGGGTGCTGCTTTTCTAATTTTTTTACATGCCGTAGAACGTTTCTAAAATGCCGTTTTTGGTCTCCTGTCCAGAAGTAAAAAACAGTGTGATTATTTTTCGAAATATCCTTCATATGCACAGTATCACCTTCTACACTCAAGATGGCTAAATCAGGAATACTTTCTTTGGGCTGAAGGGCCTTTATGCCATTATATAAATGATTTATTTCTGCAATATGCGCCTCATTTTCAGAAAGTTCTTGAAACTTGTCTATAAACTGGTTACATTCATTATTTACCTCGTGAACCTTCAATAAATAATCCATGGCAACATTTCTAAAAAGGTTATTTCTTAAGTGTTCTTCTTTTACCAAACTGTCTATCAAGTGCATTTTATGTTTATTTAAATGCAAATGGTCTTTTGAAGACATTTTTTTCTCCATACCACAATTTTGGGCACAGACCATATAAGAGAGGTTGCCAAATCTATTATTTACGTAATTATAATAGGGTCTAAAATATGTAAGCTCTTTAAGATTGATATTTAGATTTTTTCGATAATCGTAAAAGCTTGAATCTAGCCTATGAATTGTTTCTTCACCAGATTTCTTCTTGTGAATAAAAGGATATTTTTCTTTGTAGATATAACTGTTATAATCTATTGAGGCCTTGGCCATGTCAAAAGCTCCTTTAGAAATGGTTTTATCTATGTTAAGCGTATTTAATTCTTCCAATTTTTGAAGACGCAAAGAATCTATTTTACCGCTAAATTTTTCAGGATCTAATGCGTAGTAAGAGTAAACAAGTTGTTCTTCATCTTCATAATTCAAGAACATTTCTAAAAGAAAGTTATTGACCTCTTCATTTGAACCGGAAAAAACCAATGACTCGTCAAAAGCAACCGTATTTAGGCGTATAATCAAACTATCTCCTTTTTCGAGATAAACATATTGCAGTTCTGGGGTGTGATCAAAGTGATGCAGCCCTTCTTCTATGTTCTCTAAAGAAAAAGAAAATCTATTGCTAGTGTCAAGTTTTGCAGAATCCACTACTACGTCATTTTTATACAAAACGACATAATCACTGGTTGGGTTAACAATTTCACCTGCAAAATAAACCGTATTCCCAGTATCGGGTTTATGAGCGCAAGATGCTAAAAAACAAAATGTTAGGTAGAGTAAAGCTCTTTCCATAAATTATCTTATCGTAACAAATCTAATAATCCGTAGAAAGGTGCGCTGTTAATGGCTAGTTAAATGTTGTAAAACCATACTTTTTTTAGGTTTTTCCTCAAGTAATACAGTTGGTGGGGGGGATTAATTTTGTCTATTTTTGCAAAAAATTAATTGAGAAATGCTTTCAGTATCTAATCTATCCGTTCAATTCGGTAAAAGAGTTTTGTTTGATGAAGTCAATGTTGCTTTTTTAGAGGGCAACTGCTACGGAATTATAGGAGCCAATGGAGCGGGTAAATCTACTTTTTTAAAAATATTAGCCAATAAAATCGATCCAACTTCTGGCCATGTTCATTT
>CALBVX010000015.1 GCA_937969515.1 uncultured Croceitalea sp.
TTTTTAGTCGCCATTATAGCCCCATTTTTTTCGGCATTTACAACCATTGATCTAAATTTATATATTTTAAATTCTTTTCCATGCTGTCCGACTCTTAACTGCGTATAAAATAAGGGACCTCTATTTAAAAAAAGGTTTAAAAACCAAACAAACGGACATACTAATAAAAAAACAACTCCTACAAATAATGAAAGAATAAAGTTTACAATAAAGCTAAATATTACTTGTAGGTATCTGATTTTTTTGTTTCTCAATTGAAGTATTTCATAAAAACTATGATAGTGCGATTTAATGGGTAGTGCCTCATAAGTATTTTCATAAAATGAAGTATAAGATATAACCTCCTTACCCATTAGAATTGATTCAAGAAGTAAGTTTTCTAATTCTCCTGAAATTTCATTGTAATCCTTTATATTAATAATCCAACTATCTACTTTTTTACTAGCCTTATTGAATAGTGGTTTTTCTGTAATGGAAGAATTATGTACCGAATGCGTCAATTTCACCTTGTAAAAAGTTTTGACCTCAAATCCGTCTATATTTTCCGTAGCTTCTTTTAAGTTTTCTTCTGTGTTCTTATCATACAAATAGAGTACGTTTTTGGTAGTTGGGACTATTTTAAAAATATTTCCAAAAAACAATCTCCACAATCCAATTTCAACAGGCGTCAATAATAAAAAAGATAAGAGTGGGATTCTCCAAAAACTAACATCGTAAACCAGAATTGTAAATATAAAAACCAAGAATACATAAATCGCAGTTATGTATATTGACTGAGATAATATATATCTTCTTTTAGCTACTTTTTCAAGGTTATAAAAATCTAGTATATAAGAAAGAGAAATGTATATAAATAAACTAAAGGCAAAAACAGAAATTTTTAATAGGTTCGAAGTGAACTCTTTATCTATTGCATGATTTACAAAAAGATTGGCCGAAGCTACTATAATTAGCATGTCTCCTATTAAAAGAATAAACTTTCGTTCAATAGAATTTAAAATAGAAGGCTTTGGCATTTTGAATTTCAGATGAATTTTTCAAAAATAGCTTTTCATTTTTAAAGTAATTGCTGAAATTAAATAAAAGATTGATTTATGAAATGAAAGTCCTTCTACCTCACGATATATTTTCCACTCATATTTAAGCACATCAAACTTATTGGAAGAAATAGAGACGTTTCCTGTGCGATATTTTGCCAAGCATTCGCTTAAACCATACCCTTCGGTTTTTTTTAGCAATTTGAGCCAAAGTGCGTAATCTTGACGCTTGCGAATTGAAGGCATATACTGTTTTCCAAAAAAATGAACATTGTAAATAACGGTTAAGCAGCCTATTGGGTTTTTGTAAAGTGCACTTTTATAGGTAACCTTAGATTTGGACTTAACTATTTTGGATAGCTCATGACCACTCTCATCAATCAAACTATAATCGGTAAAAGTGAAGTGATATAGATTTTCTTGCATAAAGCACAATTGCTTTTCCAGCTTTTCCGGATACCATTGATCATCACTATCTAAAAAAGCAATATAATCCCCTTGCGCTACTTCTATGCCCTTATTTCTAGCAATACCTGCGCCGCTATTTTTAACCAGACGGTGGTATTTAATTCTAGGGTCTTTCTCCTGAAATTTTTTGATGAGTGCCTCGCTACCGTCAGAGGAGCAGTCATCAATAAAAATCTGCTCCCAATTAGTATGCGTCTGTGCTTGGACCGAACGCATATTTCCCGATAGGTATTTCTCGGAATTGTATACTGGGGTTATAATTGAAACCAGATTTCTCAATGTTTATTATTTTTCAATATAAAGTCAATTATATATAGATTATGCGAATATTTGGCAAGAAAACTAATGTGCTTAATGGACGAGGCATTTTTTAGTGCTATTTTATCCCTAAAGAAATCACGCAGATTTGCCCTTCCCTTTATTTCGTCTGCATTTTTTTTAGATAAAAAGAGGCTATATAATCTTTCCAGCATTGAAATTCTGGACTGTAATTTGCTTCTCAGAAATCGTAACGGGCTATCTAGAACTTTCCTTTTCTTTTTTAATTCCATTTTTTTATGATTAAAGACCCATTTCTGGGTATGGGAAAAGAATTCAACATTTAAAAGATCGGGATATAGATTGGATAATAACCGAAGCATAAACTTAGACTTCTTTTTATCCTTTTGTGGTATTTTCTCGGAAATATCGGTGAACATTTTTTGTGAAAGAACACTGGCGGAATAACAAAACAAGTTGGTAAGATTTAACATGATTTTATCCGCATTCTTTCTATATTCATTATGTAGTATTTGAAAATCTCTCAAATTGATTGATTTAGGATCAATATTGTTAATATTACAAACATTAACAAATGCATTCTTAATTCCTTGATAATGATCTGAAGTGTTTTCGAAGGATTCTAAAACTGATTTATTATAATAAAAATCATTCAAAAAATCGTCTAAGCTAAATGTTACTTTACCTTGATTCTCAATCCATTCAACGTTTCTAAAAGGTTCCCCGAAGTACCCATATTCAATAAAATCATTTTTATTTTTTTCCATCTCACTAAATATGTTAGATCCCCCATAAACGCATGATAAGAATCCATACTTTTTCATTAATTTATCCCAATTTAAATCGTATGGTGTCGGATTGCTCCAATCTTGGAGTTCCAGTGACAAATTATATCTATTAGCTAAAACTTCATTAATTCTTAAATCTTCATTTTTCGTGTTTGTAATTGAAGAGTTTCCAATGCCATATATGAGATTAGGTTTAACTTTATTCCTCAAAAAACCCGATAATAACAATCTTGAATCCAATCCTCCGGTCATTGATATTCCAATTTTACTGAAATTCTTTGCAATAAGATTGATGGAATAATCCAGATTTCTGGTCATTTTCTTTAAAAAATCTGAAGATTCCCCAGATTCGTCGAATTCAAAAGAACTATCTTTTATTTTTATTATATCGAACGAATTGGTATTCAAATCAACTACTATTTTATGGCTTCCTTGAAGTCTACTCGCCTCATTAAAAAAAGTATTACCCCCAATTAAACAGTATTGAGCAGAATATTGAATTAGATTTTTTTGATTTAAAGAAATTATATCGGAATTGATTAGTGCAATATCATAAAGCGACGTTCCAAGTGAAAAATTTTTTCTGTCAGAAATAAAAAATAAATCGTGTATTCCATTTTCATCAACAAAAGCATAAAGCTTTTGATTTTTTTTTATAATTATAGTATAATTCCCAAAACAATTTCTCCTAATGTCTTTTATTCCGCCATCAAAGTCATTATAAATCTCTTCAAGAGATTGTAATCCCACTCTCTTTTTATACAATAATGTTCCAGCAGAGGCGATAAAGTCTCCATTATTTAAGCTCAAAAAATTCTTGTGGTCTATTCTAAGCTTCTTAAATGATAATAAACTAAATTTTTCTTCTGTTATTTCTTCAAAAACAAATCCTGAATTTTTAATAATATTAGGAACTTCCTTGGTTGATAGTAAGACTTTGGCCATTTTTTCTTTTACCTATATTTTAGTTGAATCTCTTTTGTAACTTTATTTTTTCTGTCTCCTTTGAATAAAGAAAGATAAACGCCATAAAAATCAGTGGGTCAAAAATGTAAATCCCAGTATTACTCATAGTAAACACTAAGTAACACAGAAAAAAACCTTTGAAATAATATCCTTTAAGTCGTTTGTCCAGATTATAACATGCAATAAAAAATGTAACTAAAAAAAGAACATAGATTGACAACCCGATTACACCAGTGTTAAAAAACAATTCGAATAGGGTATTGTGAGCGGATTTAATAGTTTCGTCATGGTAACTATCGAGATAAGCTTTCAACTGGTTAATTCCATGCCCAAATACAGGTCTTTCAAGGGCTTTTTCTACAACAAATTCCCATATTTCAAATCTTCCTGTTCCTGTTCTGGCATTCTCTATTCTAGTTTCTATAATATAGTTAAACCATCTATTTGTTTTATAAAAGTATAGTCCAGACCCTAAAAGTAAAAGAGTTAAAATTGTTGCTTTTAAGACTTTCCCTTTTTTAAAAATAACATACCCAATGACTATAAGCAGCAAAAGAATAAAAGTCATAGACAAGGTAAGTAAACTGCAAGCCAAACCCAAAAATGCCCATTTATACATCTTATTTTGTAAGAACATTAAAATAAAAAAGCTGCTCATCCAATTAAATGAATATGTTCCCAAGCTAAATCCAGTAAGCCGCGGCATGCTTGTCCATCTATTGAAAATACCTCCTAGAACGCGATCATGTTGTTCAGGATAAAATAATGGCATGTAATCTATGTTTTTAACAAAATATAAATACATTCCAAGTACAAAAGAAGACAAAGAGATTATATAGAAATACTTTCCAACCGTCAACATCATATGATTAAATTTATTAATGCCCATTTCAACCAAATAATATCTAAAAAGCAAATAAAACGCAATCAAGATAATCTCCCCAACAATGGCTCTAATTGCGGCGTCGTAATCCTGTACAAAAAAAATAGTCAAGGGCATATAAAGCATCAAAAAAAGCCAGATTAACTCAAAGGAATAAAGCTTATAAACTTTAATGCGTGGAAGAAAAAATATACCGCAGATGAATGTGAATACCATATAAGTTTTCAAGAAGGGCAGGCCCATAATACCTACAGGCAAAAACAAGAAAAGAATAAAAAAAATGTACAATGCTATTACTACTGGCTTTTTCAAAATATTATCTTACCTTTTTATTAGGTCTATTAAGCTATCTTCTTCATTTATTATAGAGTCCTTGGGAAAGAAAGTGCCTAAGTATTTGGTTGCAAAACCTTCTATGTCTACCAATATATTAGGAATACCCAAGTAGTGGGCTTCAATTGCCGTGGTAGAAAATACGGTTGAGTGGTGTGTGCACCAAAATATTGCTTCATAAAAATTCATCCCATTCAAAAATAAAATGTTCTTAGGACATTTTATATCAGAATATTCTTTATTCCATGCCCGAGGTATAAATATGTATCCAATATCTGAATTTAATCTTGCAGCTCTAATAAAGAAAGGTATCATTTTTTTTTCGAGGGGGACTTGAAGAGAAATGCCAACTACATAATTATATTTTTTTGTATAACTTTCCAAAAACTCATTTTTTTTTCGTCCTTCTATCCTTAGATGGTCTAAAAAATAATCTCCTTTGATTTTTATTTGGCTTTGTTTATATACTCCTCGATTTTTCAAAGCTTTTTTGTCAAATTCAGAAAACACCCAAAGCTCTTTTGGAATGAAAGATACATCTAACATAATTTCAGAGTTATAGGATGGGTGCGCGTCTCCAATAAAACCATGTTGACATTCAATTATTTCTATTCCTAAATCGTTAGCTGCCTTGACCATATAATTTCTCGTAGCCGAATAATAAGTGGCCACAAATATTCTTTTCGGCTTAAGTAGCCGAAAAAAAAATTTATAAAATCTATAATATCCTAGGAACTGCCTGATTTCTGACTCTACATTAAAACCTATGTCGTATTGTAACAAAATAGATTGTAACTTAGAATAATCTTTGCTATTATTTGATGGTAATCTTGCAAATACAAATCCAAATATGTCTAAAAAGGTTTGTGAAACTAAATACTTGGAATGAATTTTATTTAATGGATAAAAAGAAGTATCTGTTAAAGAAATAAAAAGTGTTTTATTCTTCTCTTCTCCTACTATGAACGCATCAACTACTCGATCAAAATAAATCCCTTCTAAGAACTTGCGATATTGATTATTTGTAAAAACCAAAGTTTCATAGGATCTAAACCAATTAAAGAATCCGTGAAAAAGGTTTTTGAAAAAAGATTTATTTATTATTTCATTATACTTGTTTAGGGCCTTTTTATTATTAAGTGTTCCAAACAAATCCATATAAAGCCTATTTCTTAATAGACTCCATTCACTATAGCTTTCAAGAGTTTCTTTATGCTTTGTCTCTATAGTAAAAATCAACTCTTCAATTTCTTCTAAATTCATTTTGGTTTGATCTTTATTAACGCTCTAAATTGGTTTCTATGAATACTGCCAAATAACAAAAAGCTAGCTAAAGTGAAGCAAATAATCATCAATAGCACATCCAGCAAAATATTTCCTGCCGATATGTTTGAAATTAGAAGTAACGAAAAAAATGAAATTATAATAAATGAAAAGTTCTTGAAATTATTGAAGGCGAAAGTAGTTTTTCTTTCGACGACGTAAATCAACAATAAATTTGTAAAGCCAAATCCAATAAAAGTAGCTATTGCCGCCCCTATTAGTCCATATTTGTTTATTAGCAAGTAATTCAATCCCAGGTTGAGAATCCCTCCCATAATTAAAAACAAAGTTTTTAATTTCACCAACCTAGGCGTCAACGACAATACGTTAACATTAATGAAATAAACACTATTTAGAGCATACGTGAAATTAATGTAAACAACTATATTTTTTGATTCTACATAAGCCTTATCAAGTGCATATTCAATGAAATATGGACTAAGAATGGATAAGTATCCCGTTAAAATTACCGAAATAAAAACAAATAAATCTGCAAACTTATAGATTTCTCTATAGTCTTCATTTTCGCTTTCATAGATGGTCATGAAATGCGGCAGATAGGCATAGTTGAGAGCTCTAAATATAAGAATCAAAATAGCTCCTATTTGAATTCCTATTTGATAAATACCCAATGCAGAAAGTGATAATAATGCTAGAATATAAAACCTGTCTATTAATGCATTAATGATAGTAAAGAGTTCAGCTGGCAAAAAGGATATAGCATATTTGAAAGACTCAAATATGTATTCTTTTTTAAGAACAAAGCGAAATTCTTTCACTAAAAAAAAAACCGTAACTCCTAGAAATATAATATTTGACCATAAAATTGAGAGAATATAGCCATCATGCCGCATACCTTTTTCTATTATAAGAATAGACATTAAGATAAATTGAGTTCCAAAATAGCATGAATATAGTAGGGCATATAGTTTGATTTTTTGTTGGGCTTTTAATAGGGCAAAATATGCCATATTAAAAGGTTGCAAAACACATATCATAAATATCCAAACCATATAGGGGTTAAACGGAAGTTCTGGAAAGAGTTTTACAAAAATTGTTTTTCCAAAAACAAGAAAAACAAAAAGAAAAACTATTCCAACAAGTAACATGAACAAAAAGGTCGACCCCAAAAAATTTCTAAGCTTTTCTACACTATTAGCATATTTGAAATAGTATCTGGATATAGAGGATGTTAATGAAAGTGAAAAAACAACAGCCAAAAATTGAATTATTATTAAGGCTGAGGAAATCAAGCCATATTCCTCTGTGGTCATATAGTACGTAAACAGAGACATGAGAAAAAACATAATCCCTTTTTGCAAAGCTTCAATCGCTACATAGGACGTAGAAAAGGTTATAATTTTTTTAAGCATATATCCTATTTGATAGATTTTCGCTACCTAAAGCTTTCATCTCTTGTCTTGGTTTTGTAACGAAAAGACAATAAAAGAAAATAACAAAAGACAAGCCTGAATATCGATTTAATACAGATTCAAAAATGAAATTTATCATTAACAATAGTAAAAAACATAAAACGAAGCTTTTTGAATAATAACTTTTTCCTATTCTCCAAATATTGATTATTAAAAATAATACTAGAAGCAATCCAATAATTCCAAACTCCAATAATGTCTGAAGATATTGATTATGTGCATTTAAATCGGCCAGTGCCTCAGTATTATATTTAGAGTAACGCTCATTTAAAACAGTTCTAACATTTGTTATACCAACGCCAATAGACAAATGTTCTAATGCAACTTGTGCAGCCGTATACCAAATCAATAATCTTCTGTCAATGTTATTTAGCAGTATTGCTCTCTCAATACCTTCTTCGGCGTCAATATAGGTTTCAACATTTTTTTGCATTCGTTTAATTCGCGGATCTGACCTATATAAAATCAATCCACATAATACTATAATTCCCGATAAAACAATTCTTTTGAAATTAGACTTTATCTTGAAAAACAAATAAAATAATGAGATTACCAAAAGTGCTATATATGAAGCCCTATTCATGACCATTCCAATTACCAAAACTAGGAATAGGGAACAAAACAATGTGTGCGTAAAGTTTCTAAATGGATAGTTTACCAAAATTATTAGGGCTGCTACCAGGTACATTGAAAAATATACCGTTTGGTGCAAAATAGAGAAGGTAGTGCCAAAAAAGTAGTTTCCACCATAAATAATGGAGTTATAGAATGAAAACCCTTCTTTTATCCTTGGGTTAAAAACAATCTTCCCACTTTCAATTCCTAGGGAACGGTAAAAAGCTACAAAAAGACATATTCCTATGGCAAAAAAACAACCATATACAAAATAATGT
Source organism: uncultured Croceitalea sp. (assembly GCA_937969515.1). Taxonomy (GTDB): domain Bacteria; phylum Bacteroidota; class Bacteroidia; order Flavobacteriales; family Flavobacteriaceae; genus Croceitalea; species Croceitalea marina. Next base: position 8,404 of record CALBVX010000015.1, read on the forward strand.
AAAGTTTTTTTTTGAGGGTAAGATATTCTTCCAGCTCTTAAAAAAAAGAGGAGTGGTAAGAGCAAAAATGCGAATTTATGTTCTAAAAAATGGGCGTTGAAAGTTTCGGAAAAAAAAACAGATATTACTACAAGACCGTAATACAGCGCCGGAAAAACATAGGCTTTATTCTTTTGTATTAATGTCTTTTTATAAGTTAGCAACGTCATTATCCCCCAGAGTGCCATACAAATAGTAGATAATTTTTGACTAATTGGCAAAAGAAAGGCAAAGACCATGGGGAAACTGGCCAATATACGGTCAATGTACTCTTTATCAGTTTTTAAAGGCATTTATATCAATTCTTTACTCCATGCTAAATTTCTATTTAATTAGTAGCATTATAAAAAACGGGGATTATTAACCTTCCCCGTTTTTTCATGATGATGAATATAAAATATTTCAGTCATTTACTCCTGTACCGTTCACATTGTGCCTTAACTTCCAATTTCCATTTCCATCCAAAGCCCATAAGTGTGGAGAACGGAACTTATCAGTTAACTTATGGAATTTTTCCTCTTTTAAATCTATATAATTCATGCAGTCTCCAAAGTACTTGTCGGGAAACTCACCGTCAAAACGTTTAACTAAGGCTTCCCCCTCTTCACGAGTTATGTGTTTGTTTCTAATCTCTTGGGAAGCGTCATAAGTCGTTCTACCTATGCCAAATTTAACATATGTCGTAAAGTAGTGCAGATCGTCAATCTTATCGTCAATACTATTATACTTACTATAAGTACCTTGAGTTCTGAATGGTCTCGCTTTAAAACCCGTATTTTCAACAGCGTAATAATAAACCTCTTGAGGTGTCCATTTTAAATAGTATCCGAGATAGTGTACCTCGATTTCTTTGTTCTTAAGTTCACCTTCAGTCGGTGGGAAAAAAGACATCAAATCGGAGAGTCGTATATCATAATTCTGCTGAATTTCCTTTACAGATAATCCTCCCAGATAAATTTCATCCACATTGTTGAAACTATAATAAGATTTGTCTCTCAAAGAAGTGGTATTATCGGCAATAGGGTTACCATATTCAGCTTCATTTTCACCGTAAAAGATTAATGGAATATCAAACTTTGCCGCAAATTTAGGAGCTAGATTCTTTTGTCCTAAAATAAAGGTTTGAAAAGGATGAAATAAATTTTCTATTGAAAGCTTAGTCAGTAATTTCATCACACTTCCATTCCTTCGGAAAGAATAGTTATCGAACCCGCCCTTATCTATCCAGTTTTTCCAATTTTCATAACCGTAATCTGTATATAAAATAGGGGGCCATGTAATGGTAAGCGGATTCATCCCATACTTATATTTTAAAACATGTGCCTGATATGCGCTGTCCTTACCTCCACTTCCTGGAACCAAACAATCATATCCCCCATCTGTTCTTCTATATTTGTCTAAAAGTTTTGTTAGTTCTTGTTCTCTAGTTTCCCAATTGATATCTTCCTTTTTTTCAGCTGTTCGGCAGGCATCGCAAATACCATGCTCATCAAAATGCATTGTGGTCTTTTTGCTCTGTTTGGTATGCTTGAACTCAACAGCAGATGTAGGACGTTGATTAGACATCACACACTTCTTACAGAACCTTACTTCTTTTGGAAGGCCATAAAATGCAATGCGATCTTCAGGTTTTACGTCAATATTATACCATCCTCGGTTAACTCGTTCTTCAAAAGGGATATCTAATACGTTATTTTCCATATAAATTTTAAAAACTATTAAACCAATTTTTATATATCTCTAATCCTTTTTTACCACTTTTTTCTGGATGGAATTGTGCAGCAAAAATATTTTCTTTTTGCAAAGATGAACAATAATTAACTTCGTTGTATGTAGTAAGGGATAATATTGCTTTTCGCTCTTCAATATCAGCATAATAAGAATGAACAAAATACATGAACTCCCCCCGTGAACGTAGAGTTTTTAACGGTGATTTTTCCCAATTCCCGTTATCCGGATTCGTAATGGAATTCCAACCAATCTGTGGCACTTTAAAGTTCTTGTTCAAATCACTGGGAAATTTTCGTATCGTTCCTTTAATATATCCTAATCCGTTGGTGGCACCAAATTCCTCGCTTTTTTCAAAGAGCAATTGTAATCCCAAACATATTCCCATAAAGGGTTTTCCACTTTCAATAATTTCCTTTAATGGAGAAATAAGATTAAGTTTCTCTAACCGCTTCATGGCCATTTGAAAGGCCCCTACACCTGGAAGAATTACGGCATCTGCATTCTTAATTATGTCAGGATCGCTTGTAACGTTAGCTTTATATCCGAAATAATTACAAGCATTAATAACACTAAACAGGTTGCTTGATCCGTAATCTACAATAATCAATTTCATATTTGTGGCATTATTCATATCGTGCGACATGGTATTTGATTGGACACCATATAGGACTTAATATCTCCTATACTAAAAGGGTTTATTTTACCATAACCAGTGCCTTTCTTTAAAAATTCTGTATTTCCTTCATCCTCAGAGGCGAAAGAAGCATTATTCTCAAGAAAGTCATAATGCAACACTGAACCGAACGCCAAAGCATTGGCATTACAATCAACAGCTTGTTTAATATCCTCTAATTTTCCTGCACCACCATGTGCCACTACAGGAATACTTACTTTGGAAGTGATTCGACGAAGTAGCTCATAATCGTATCCTTCCCCCGTTCCCTCTTGGTCTATTGATGTAATAACCAATTCGCCAGCTCCCAATTCCTCTGCTCTACAGGCCCAATTTATAGCTTCAACCCCAGTATATTCCCTACCATTGTCGGTAAAGGCCAAATAGCTACCATCGCTTTGTTTTGCTACTTCTATAGCTACCACAATAGTCGAAGATCCAAAAGTATTGGCCGCTTCTGTAATCAACTCTGCATTGTTAATCGCCGCAGTATTGATTGCGACCTTATCGGCTCCTGCTTTTAGCATGCTCTTAATATCTTCAATCGATCGGATTCCACCACCTACAGTTAAAGGAATAAAACTGAACTTAGCTACATTAGAAATTAAGTCGTGAAGTCCGTTACGCTCATAAAGGCTCGCAACCACATCTTGATAAAACAATTCATCAGCCCCTTGTTCATAATAAAATTTACTGAAAACTTCAGGTTTCCCTAATACCCGTAACCCCTCCAGATGAATTCCTTTCACCAGGTTTGGACCTTTAACATCTAAGCGGGCAATACACCTTATTGTATTCATAACTTTACAATCCCTTCTTTTATTAAAAACTCACTTATCTTCCAGTCCATTGGATCGTCCAGATCGATAGAAGAATATTCATCCATTACGTATTTTTTCACTTTAACGAATGCTGACAAAGGTCTTTCTCTTAATGCCTTAGTGTTTATTATATACAATGCCCCATTATACTCGTAGGCCTTTGGAATGTCCTGTCTCCTGATAAAATTGCCTTGTTTGGATTTTACTAAGTATCCTGCAACTTCTTCAAATACATTATAGTAGGGATTTGCCTTGGTTTCCTTAACCGATACAACCATGTCTAATGTTTCCTTATAGAGTTCTAGGGCTTCTTTTATATGTATTGCCTTCCTAAAAGGAGAAGTCGGCTGTAAAAGTAATACAATATCATATTCTTTGCCCTTAGATTCATAATAATTCAGTGCATGCAGTAATACTTCATATGTGCTAGCCGTATCACTAGATAGTTCTTTTGGGCGCAGAAAAGGTACTTTTATACCATATTTTTCTGCCACTGCCTTAATCTCTATACCATCGGTGGAAACACAAATATTTGTTGTTGGAACTATCGCTTTGGCCGCCTCGATACTATATGCTATTAAAGGATAATCTCCTAAGGTTCTAATATTTTTTTTAGGTATTCCTTTTGATCCCGCTCTAGCGGGAATAACAACAAGCATATTCTGAATGTTAACCATCTTAGTGCTGAATATGTTTGATGAAATTTTTAGCATGTTCGTAGTCCACTGGTTTTCCGATATCTATCCAGTAACCTATAATAGGATTGAAAACTAGTTTTTTGCCTTGAGTTACAATTTTTTCCATAAGATCAGTAATATTATAAAACTGATTTTTGGGAATATTTTTAATAAGTTCTCTTTTAAAAACATAAATTCCCGCATTGGATTGATATATATATGAGGGTTTTTCTTTAAAATCTTTCACCTCATCTCCATCGGTTTCAAAAACTGCATAAGGCACATCCACTTTATATTCAGTAGAAGCTACGGCCATATCCGCTTCAGTATTTAAGAGCCGAAGGTACAGGTCTTCATAATCTATATTTGTGAACAAATCGCTGTTCAGCAATAAAATATGCTCTGAATTGAAATGTTCCACTAGTGATAGAGCCCCTGCGGTTCCTAGAGATTTGTCTTCCCATATGTACTCTATAGATATCCCTTTATTCCTCCCATCTCCAAAGTACTCCTGTATTTGCTCTCCTAAATATCGTACTGAGATGTATATCTTTTCAATCCCGTATGCAATTAGCCTATCTATATTATGTTCTATAATTGGTATACCTCCCAATGGTAACATAGGTTTTGGAACCGTATCTGTGAGTGGGCTTAGACGCTTTCCCCTGCCTCCTGCCATAATCACACAGTCTACTGGTAATATTGCTTTTATTTTATCTAAATCAACCAGTCTTATATAACGTCCTTCCGCATCCAATACAGGTAGCATTTTAATATTCTTTTTTCGATACTCGTTTACTCGTATAAAAGAAATGGGCTCTTGAATACGAATAAATTTCTTGTTGCAAACATCGAAAACGGACTGGTTCAGATCTTTATTCTTAATAAGAACACGACGTATGTCACCATCGGTAAGTGATCCAATTATTCTTTGTTGGTCGTCGGCGACAAACAGAATCAAACGACTAACATCTTCTTCTATAGAGTTTAGCTGTATAAGCGCTTCATGAATTGTTTTGTTATGTGGTATGAGTAGTTTATTCATTGTACTTGAAGCTTAAATCGTAAAATCTTTTCTTAAGACTGGTAATTTTGCAAGTTTTTATTATTTTCATTATCTGCCTTGTCGCCGTTCCATTTCCATAAATACTGTGTTGACGTTTAATTTTTTCTAAAAATTCAGGAGAATAGGCCATTTCGAATGCTTGATTTATTGCCTCATATGTAGGATTGCAATTGATTACACTTTGGGGCATTAATCTTCCTTTTTGACGATCACCTATATTAATAGTAGGTTTGGCAAACATGGGGACTTCCAGAATTCCACTCGATGAGTTACCTACCACAACGTCGATATATTGAAGAGCCGATAGATATCGCAGTTGGCCCAGTGAAGAAAAGGACAGAGTATTTTGAGAATTAATTGTAACATAATTATCAATCAATCCAGAAATTCGTTTTCCTTCCTTATCAGAGTTAGGCTTGGTGAATATAAACATAGTATCGTTCAGTTTATCAAGCGATTCCAGAAGTGCCCGAAACTGTTTTGCTGCGGTGTTCACTTCTAAGGTTACGGGATGAAACGTAATTAAAACATTTTTTTTCATTAGCCGTCTGCCTATAGATAATTCAAAAGCTTCTTTACTTAAAAGTTTCAAGTTTTTAATACTATCAATGCCTATGGCCCCGACATTATGTACCATTGAAGGCTGTTCGCCCATTTGAATAATTCTTTTTCTGTAAGCTTCACAACTTGCAAAATGGATATGGCTCATTTTGGTTATGGCATGCCTAACAAATTCGTCATAAGCCCCTTCTGTAGTTTCACCACCATGAATATGTGCAATAGGAATATTGGCAATGACCGCAGCAGTAACTGCGGCAAGCATTTCACTTCGATCTCCTAAAACCACCAACAAGTCTGGTTTTAATTCATTGTAGGTTTCTGCAAAACCAATTGTTGCCCTCCCAATTGCTTTGGATATATCCAAGGCATCATCTCCATTTAACCCATCCTCTATTTTTGAGTCGATTTTAAAACCATCTTCTTCTATTTGCAAATAGGTATTTCCAAATTCAGGCATTAAGTGCATACCCGTAACCAGTAATTGTAGTTTTAAGTCTTTATCCTCATCAATAGCTTTGATTAATGGTTTTAGAAGACCGTATTCTGCTCTGGTTCCGGTAACTACAGCTATATTTTTCATATTAAATCGTCTTCTGAATAGCTTTTAGTTGCCGTGGTGCCTATTACCTCATCCCATTTCATAGGTGATACCCCCGTTCCAGGACGCTTAATTGTTAAATTATTCTCTGAAAAAAATTCTCCTTGCTTTATGGCCTTACTGGCCACTATGCTCTTTCTAGCTATAGGTTTATTCTTTATTTCACTTGGGCTTGGTGCTTTGATGCCATTTCCCATAGCTTTCTCAATATTTCTAATAGCACTGACCATCGCTTTGAGCTCTTGGGAGTCTAGAGAGGCTTTATGATCAGGTCCTTCCATACCTTTGTCTAATGTAAAATGTTTTTCTATAACGGTTGCTCCTAATGCTACGGCTGCAATAGGAACCTCAATACCCAAGGTATGATCAGAATAACCGATTCGAACGTCAAACTGAAGTTTAATCGTATTCATCGCCCTTAAATTCACATCTTTCATAGGTGTAGGGTATTCGGTATTACAATGTAAAATCGTAAGATCTTCTTTTTTTAAACCTTGTTCAAGGATTACATTCAAAGCATCTTCTATTTCTCTCATATCCGCCATTCCTGTAGAAATTATGACCGGTTTTCCAAAAGAAGCTACCTTCCTCAAATAGGGAAGATTGGTAATCTCCCCTGACGGTACTTTGAACAAAGGAATATTCAATCCGTTCAAAAAATCCAAACTATCCAAATCAAAGCCTGTTGAAAGAAATTTTATATTTTTTGATTTGCAATAATGAATCAATTCGAGATGTGCTTCTTTGCTCAATTCCAGTTTTTGAAGCATTGCTAGCTGTGAATCGGAATCATTATTAGTATTGTCAATCTGATACTTCGCCTTTTGAGCTATTTTGCTGACTAATTTCTTTGAATTAAATGTCTGGAACTTGACATAATCCACCCTAGCAGCAGCAGCAGCATCAATAAGTTTTTTTGCAAGATTAATGTCTCCATTATGGTTCACACCGGCCTCTGCTATAATTAATACCTTATCTCTCATAATTTAGATAGTGGTTTTGCAGGGTTACCTACCCATGTCCCTTTTTCAGTAATATTATTTAAAACAACCGCTCCTGCTCCAATTATTACGTCATCTGCTACAGTTACTCCTTCTTTTACAACCGCATTTGCACCTATGAAACAGTTCATCCCTATCTTGACATTTCCCGCTAATGTTGCACCCGGTGCAACATGAGAAAAATCTCTTATCACACATTCATGTTCTATAATTGACCCACTATTAATAATACAAGCTTTTCCAACAACAGCAAGACTATTAATAATTGCACCGGCATTTACAAGTGTGGATTCTTCAATAATAGCAGAAACAGAGACTTTTGCTGAGAGGTCTATAAGTACTGTTTGTTTAATATTCTTTTCTAAAAGATTTTCGTATAGTTTTTTCCGAATACTATTAGATCCAATTGCAGGAAATACAACATCATCTTTAACTAGTTTTTTAAAATTAGCATCTTTCTCATGACCATAATAATCAAGATGAAAAGGATTAGTATCTCTTTCTGATTTATCAAAATATCCAAGAACTTTCCATCCATTGGCCTTAGCCACCTCTATGGCAACGTAGGCATGGCCTGAATATCCCAAAAAATAAATATTCTTAATGTTTGACACTACTAGGTATATTAACTACTCGCTCTTCTAACCATATTGAGTTTTCCAGATTGCCTTTTTGGGAATTTGCGAACATAGGAAGACCGCTCATTAACTTCCAAATTGGCCTAGTCATAATACCCGCATTATTTGTCGCCTCTAAAAATGAATCTCTCTCGGATACATTATCAAGAATAATGGCATTCAACCAATAATTAGCGGTTGTATTATTGGGTTCAGTCACAAAATGAACCGCCTCATCTTTAAAAAAGAGTTTGTATTTATTCGCTAAATCGCGTTTGTTTTTAAGTATTACTGGAAGTTTCTCCAGTTGCGCACATCCCAAAGCTGCATTTATATTGGGAAGGCGATAATTATATCCCACTTGATCATGATAAAAGTCCCATCTATGTGGTTTTTTAGCAGTTGTGGTTATATGCTTCGCTTTTTTGGCTAACTCCTCGCTATTGGTGATAATCATCCCCCCTCCTCCTGTTGTAATGGTTTTATTGCCATTAAAACTTAACGTCCCCAGTAAACCTTTGGTGCCCGTGTGCCGTCCATTTTGATAACTTCCTAACGATTCTGCAGCATCCTCTACAATCTCAATTTTATAGGGTTCGCAAACATCTTGTAAGGCATCTAAATTTATAGGAAGGCCAAAGGTGTGCATTGGCACTACAGCCTTAATCCTTTTTTTAGTTGTTTTATTAACGCAGAACCCGTTCACCATTTTTGTTTCATTTTCTAGAAAGTGCTTTAACTTATCTGGAGACATTCCCATGGTTTCTCTGTCAACATCAATAAAAATTGGTTTTGCTCCTAAGTAAGTAATTGCATTGCATGTAGCTATAAAAGTTAAAGATTGTGTGATTACCTCATCATCCCTTTCAACTCCAGCCATTATTAAGGCAATATGCAATGCTGCCGTTCCATTTACGGTAGCAACTGCATATTTTGCTCCCGTAAATTCAGCAATATCAGCTTCAAACTTATCTACAAACTTTCCAACACTTGATACAAATGTTGTATCGATACAATTATTCAAATAAGCCTTCTCATTTCCTACAAAGTACGGTTCGTGAAGGGGTATAAAATCGGGAGACTCAAAATGCTCTCTAATGAAGTCTATAGTATTTTGATGCATGAATATTTACATTTTACTATCTAAGTATTTACCTGTTTCCTTATGTCCAAATTCAGGAATCATATCAAAAAACAAGTCAATAATTGGCTCTTTTGTCCATATGTCCTGATTTCTTATATCTTTTATTTGCTTTTCAAAATAATCCAGTTTTTCAGGTTCAATGTTCATACCATTTTTTACTATACCAAGGTTTTGAAAACGATTCATATCAAGGTTTTCTTTATCCGTAAAAAACTCTTCAAAATCTTTCTCTCCAGTAGTATCACTATCAACAAACAAACAGGGCCATTTCCCTTTACTTGGAAGGGTTTTGGCTAAATCTCTTGCTTGCTGTTCATTATCGCATAGATAGGCTTCATAACCCAGTTTCTCTAAATATTTTACTGCTATATCCGCAAATGAAATCAAGTGTAAATCTTCACTCAATTTAGGAAAGAAAATATCTCTATTATGCCCAAAAACACATGACATTAAACAGAGTTCTCCGCTTTCTTTCGGGATAACAAAATATCGTTTGATATCTTTTGGGGCAACTATAGGCTGACCCTTCTTTATTCTCTGGTCAAAACCATATAACAGAGACCCGTCAGAAAATGCAACATTAGCGAAACGCGCAGTGGAAATTGGTATTTGCGCGCTATTTCTCATCAAAAACATTTCCATAATCCGTTTGGATGCACCCATCATATTCACAGGATTTGCAGCCTTATCAGTAGAAACACAAAAATATTTTTTTGAACCTTTGGCAATTGCCTGTTTTATAGTTTTGTCTGTGTTAAAAATGTTTACGTCAATCATGCGCATTAAAGTAAAAGGGTCTTTTTCACTTCTTACGTGTTTCAAAGCCGAAAGATTCAATATGTAATCATAGCAACCATCTGATTCAATAAAAGCATCATATTCCTTTGATCCAATATCTAATGCATAAGTTTGGAAATCACCATCAATATAACCAAATGAACTACGAATATCCCGCACAAGTTCAACCATATTGTTCTCGCTGATATCAACAATATGAAGTTTTTGAGGGTTTCTCTTAAATATTTCTTTTGTCACAGCCTGACCTATTGACCCTGCCCCACCAATTACCAAAAAAGAAGATTGTTCAACAATGTTAGTAAGTTCATTTTCAATCGCCTGAATATCATTAACAAACAGCTCTTTTTGTCTCCCTATTAGTTGAAGATAATTCATTTAAATTTCCTTTGATTTCTTATTAAAATAAATGAAAATAGATGTTAAAAAGAAACCTCCTAAAAAGATTAGAGGAATCTTTACTATGGTTTTGCTAAAAACTGCTTTTTGAACCTCTTGCGCTTTTCCAAAATTGATTATTTTGATAGCCTCTGTTTTTTGTGAAAGTTCCAATTTCTTTGATTCGATGTCCTTAATCAATGTGTTTTTAAGATTAAATAATCCTGTTATATTTAAACGCTCTTGATTATCTAGGACAATCCTATCATTGCCTTCAATATTGTCATTTTGGGTCATTCTTTTGGAATAGTTGGAAATCAATTCATCAACTTGTTTCAACAATGATTTATTCTCCTCTATTCTCCTTTTAGCATTCTCTTGATGAATTTCTAAAAGTCCGTCAAAATATTCATTGGAATTAATATATGCCATTACTTTCTCCGCAAATAGTTTTCCTTTACTTGCCTCTTTATAAAGAAAGGTGATTCTGTGGTTAAAAGAACTTTTATTTTGCAATTCTGCTCGCACAATATCCGCAACAGCATCAGTATTTTCAAAACTTTGCAAAAGTTCTAAAAATTTCATTTCACTTTCAGAACTTTTTTTACCGTCGTCCACTGGAGCAATGCTTATCTCAAATCCTGACAAGTCCTCTATATCCAATCCAATCTCTTGAAAGAATCCAATGTTTTTTGATCTAATATTCGCCTGGATCTCATCTACAACATCATACAAATAGTTTTTACTTTCTATTTGGGGCTTAACAATTACCTCCGTTTTCAATTTTTTGCTTATAATCCGATTTAGACCATACCCCATAGCAGCGCCTAAAACAATAAGGCCTAAAAGGATTAATGCATTTTTTTTAAGGTATAGAAACAACCTTAAAAAAGCTCTAAAAAGCTCATTGAAACCTTTCCCTATTAATTGAAACAGCTGCCCTAAATCTATTTCATCAGAACTATTTGCTTGGTTATTTGCCATGATTAGTTAAAAAATTAGTGTTCTAAAATTTAGCTATCACAAATATAGTGGGTTTTTACCTCAAGATAATGCTTGGGTTAATTTTAAAGAGACTGCCCTATTTCTAAATTTAAATATTCACTCATTAAATGCTAGTCTTTTAATACATTCCTTTAAACTCTCTTCCCAAGAAGGAATGTTGATGCCAACAATATTTTTAATTTTAGTCTTATCCATAACACTATACATGGGGCGATTAGCTGAAGTGACAAAGTCTTTTGCTTTAACAGTACGTATCTTAACCTTAATATCACTCAAATCAAAAATAGCAGTTGCAAAATCATACCAACTTGCCACACCTTCATTGCTATAGTGATAAATACCAAAAGGTATTTTATTGTTTTTTATGATTGAAATAAGTACTAATGCCAAATCTCTTGCATAAGTGGGAGTCCCTATTTGGTCTGAAACAACTCGCACTTCATTTTTATCCTTGGCCAGTCGAAGCATGGTCTTCAAGAAATTATTTCCATATTCCAAATAGAGCCATGAGGTTCTAATAATAAAATAGTGCTCTAATACTTCCTCAACTACCTTTTCACCTTGCAGTTTTGTGATGCCATAAACATTTAATGGGTTGGGCTCGTCAACTTCTGTATAGGGTTGTGTTTGTTTTCCATCAAACACAAAATCTGTTGAAATATGAATTAAAATAGCTTTATGCTTCTTACATGCTTTTGCAAGATTTTCAACTCCTAAAACGTTAACAGCTAGAGCATAATCCTCGTTCGATTCAGCCTTATCAACCGCTGTATAAGCCGCACAATTGACACAATAAACAACAGTATTACTTTCGAAAAAAGCATTTACGCTCTCCCTGTTGGTAATATCCAATTCAGCTTTATCTGTAAAAATGAAATTCAATTCTTTTGAATCTTTGGCGACATCTTTAATACACCTCCCTAATTGCCCGTTGCTACCAGTTACAAGTATACTTTTCATAATCTGGCTTCGCTTAAAATAGGTAAGTTCAAATCTCTCTCTGAAGCTTTAATTTTATCCGGCTCTATTCTCCAATCAATATTCAAGGTAGGGTCATTGTATATTATCCCTCCTTCACTAGCCTTATTATAATAGTTGTCACATTTGTAAAAGAACTCTGCTGATTCTGATAACGTTACAAATCCATGGCCAAAACCTCTAGGAATAAATACTTGTTTCTTATTACTATCACTTAACTCTATTGCAATATGTTGGCCAAAAGTAATAGAGCCTTTTCGCAAATCAACTACTACATCTAATACTTCTCCATGCAAAACGCGAACTAATTTTGCCTGTGCGTGTTCGCCTATTTGATAATGTATAGCTCTAATTACTCCTTTTGTTGAAAAGGATTGATTGTCTTGTACAAAATTAATCTCAGCACCGATTCCTTCATCAAAAACCTGTTTGTTGTAAGATTCAAAAAAAGAGCCTCTTTTATCGTTAAAAACATCTGGTTCTATAACAAAACAACCCTTTAGTTTGGTTTCTGTAAAAGTCATTTGTTCTTATTTAAAATACCTAATAAGCTTGCACCGTAACCACTTTTCGCTAAAGGCTTAGCCAAAGCTCGCAACTGCACTTCATTAATATAGCCCATCTCAAAAGCTGCAGCCTCTATTGCTCCAATTTTTAACCCTTGGCGCTCTTCAATTACCTCTACAAATTGGGAGGCCTGCATTAAAGATTGGAAAGTTCCCGTATCCAACCATGCAGTTCCTGCATCTAAAATGCTGACATTAAGTTTATTCTCTTCTAGATAAGCTTTATTAATATCTGTTATTTCCAACTCTCCTCTTTGGCTAGGTGAAATCTTCTTTGCAATTTCTACTACGTTATTATCATAAAAATAAATTCCTGGTACAACGTAATTGGATTTAGGATGCTCCGGCTTTTCTTCAATACTTATCGCTTTACCATTTTCATCGAATTCAACGACACCATACCTTTCTGGGTCATTAACACGGTACGCATAGATAACACCTCCATCCGGGTTAGTATTAGATTGTAAAAGTTTATTTAACCCAGAGCCATAAAAAATATTATCTCCAAGAATTAAGGCAACTTTGTCATTTCCAATAAATTCTTCGCCAATAATAAATGCTTCTGCCAGTCCATTTGGTTTCTCTTGAGCAGCATATGAAAATGAGCAACCATATTTTTCTCCATCACCGAGCAAGTCTCTAAACAATGGCAAATCTTTTGGTGTAGAAATTATCAAAATTTCATTAATTCCTGAATACATTAAAGTGGATAAAGGATAATAAATCATCGGCTTATTATAAATAGGCATCAATTGCTTACTTATTGATAAGGTAAGTGGATGTAACCGAGTTCCAGAACCGCCAGCTAAAATTATTCCCTTCATTTTTTACGTATTAAAACCTCTTTATTTTACTATTCCTATAAGTACATTTTTGAATAGTATTCTTGATACTCACCTGATGTTACATTCTTTAACCATTCTTCGTTTTCTAAATACCAATCAATTGTTTTTTCAAGACCTTCCTCAAAAGTGACAGAGGGTTTCCACCCTAGTTCTGTGTTTATCTTACTGGCATCTATTGCATATCTTAAATCATGCCCTGGTCTATCCTTTACAAAACTTATGAGGTTTTGAGATGTCCCAGCAGGATTATTCAATCTACTATCCATCTTGTCACAGAGCAGTTTTACTAAATCTATATTCTTCCATTCATTAAACCCTCCAATATTATAGGTTTCTTGGTTGGTTCCTTTGTGGAATACTAAATCTATAGCTTCAGCATGATCTTCTACATATAACCAGTCTCTTGTGTAGTTTCCATCACCATATACTGGCAAAGGTTTTTTTTCGATTATATTATTGATAAAAAGAGGAATCAATTTTTCGGGAAAATGATTAGGGCCATAATTGTTGGAACAATTGGAAATCACATAAGGTAAACCGTATGTTTCCCCATAAGACCTAACAAAATGGTCAGAACTAGCTTTTGATGCTGAGTATGGCGAATTAGGATTGTAAGGTGTTTTCTCGGTAAAAAGACCTTCACTTTCTAAAGACCCATATACCTCATCCGTACTAATATGGTAAAAACGTTTACCTTCAATATTGCTTTTCCATAAATTTTTTGCTGCATTTAAAAGATTTACAGTGCCAAAAATATTGGTCTTAACAAAAGCTAATGGGTCTTTTATAGAACGGTCTACATGAGACTCTGCTGCTAAATGAATTATTCCGTCAAACCTATATTTCTCAAAAACTCGGTTTACAAAAGATGTATCAACAATATCTCCTTTTATAAAAGTATAGTTATTGGCGCGCTCAATGTCTCTTAAATTTTCTAAGTTGCCCGCGTAAGTGAGCTTATCGAAATTAAAAATATGATACTGAGGGTAATTTTTTACCAGTCTTCTAATAACATGAGACCCTATAAAACCCGCTCCTCCTGTTATAAGTAAATTCATAAAAAAGATTATAGTGTTCTTAGAATGCAGCCAAAAATCTCATTTTAAATCATAAACATAGACCGTGTTAGTTGCCGAACACTTGCTCTAAAATTTTATCCGTGATTAAATAAGTAGGCTTCACGCCTGTGGTGCCAAGTCCTCCAGAGGCTAAAGTGCTTCCTGTTTCTAAAGGATTATCAGAGGCGTAATACGCATATCTAACTTTGACCTCTTTACTTATGCTTTTACGTATTTGGGAAGCCGATTGAATAGCCTTTTGGTAATGTACGCCTTCCATTTCCAAACCGATAACGTTCCAGGTAGAATCGTAAAAAAACTGCAGAATATCCTTATTCTGTAGAGAGGTTCCTAAAACGGTCACCATAGTACCTTCCAATACTTTTAAGCCATTCCCTTTAAAGTCTTTGGCACAAAGTTCGTTCTTGAAGGGATAGTTATCCGCGGTGCCTTCAAAAATATGGGCGGAGGGAATCATTAAATCTCCTTTACCTCCTTCTAAAATTCCAGCCTTACCCATTATAGAAACCGAATCAACGTTTAAAAATAATTTCTCGCCAGCAACTTCATAAGGCTTAAGCAACTCATCGATAGTTTCGTAAGCCTGCTCTCCAAAGGCATAATCCATTACAAATATAACAGGTTTTTCTGCCTCAGGTCCGTCCTCAGAAAAATTGTAACAACAGGCTGCCTTTGCCGCTTTTGCCATATCAAAAATTTGAACATCAATGTTTGCTCCTGATTTATCATCAATATAAATCATCCCATTTTTAGTGGCCATTTCCGTCACTTTCTCCCTTAAATCTTTATTTGCAGAAGAACTAAGTGTTTCATAAATGTCCAAGGAGTCGGTATTTGGAAACTCTTGTTTCAACGCCTTTTTGGCGAACAACGAATTCATAACACTGTGCATGTTGGCACTGATAATATGAAGCGGTCTATGAAATAATCCGTTTTTCTTAAGCGTTTCTTTTATGGTATCTGCCCATCTTTCACCATGAATATGATGTCCTATTCTTTCGCGAAGAAGCGGCGTAAAGGTAACTGTTCTCTTATCACCTGTCGTTTCTTCTTCTATGGCTAATTTACCCAACCAATACACAATATTCAAAAAGCGATCCGGTCGGCTTTTGGACTTTAGTTTATCATGGATATCAGAAACCTCATCAAAAGACCTTCCTAAAATATTGGCCGTATGGATAAGGGCAACTTCTCTTTCTGCATCCGTTTTGTCCGTTTTGAGAATAAATTCTACCAACTTTTCCCAGTCGCGTACGGTTGCTTTTCCATCTTCTATTAAAACTCTGTCACAAATCTTACCAGATTCAACATAAAGAAAAGTCAAATGGGTAAGAATGTCGTAAATATCAGAACGCCCCCTGGTAATTTCTATATTCATTTGCTCATCATCGATACGATAGCAATTTCTTCTTCTTTTTGGAGGAACTATCGGTTTTAGATGCGATTTTGAAAAACCTTCATCTGAAGTTAGATTGATGAAACGGCACTCTTCAATGCCTATCGGAAGTCGCTCTAAAACGTAAATAAGTCCGTTCAATTCTGCTTTTTCCTCAGCAATAGTGCCATAAATTTCAGGTCGTAACGAAAGTAAAGCATTACGGAGTGCATTACCCGAAACCCCTGAAGGTTTATAAAAACCTCTATTGAGCAAATGGCGCATGGTAATGTACAAGCGCTCAATAGCGTTTGTGGATTCTTGAGCTCTAGTTGTTTCTTTGATTTTTGTACCCATATCGACTTCTTTACAAAAGTACATGGAAATTCCTTGAAAAGTAAATGGCTGACTTTAGTTTATGTTGTGAAGGGTTGAATTGCATCCGCTACTTTTCTATCGTTAGCCAAGCGTTGTACTTTATTTTGCCCCCCCAATTTGCCTAGTGTTTTCATATAATTTTGAAAACCATCTTTAGAAACTTGTGTTACTTTGAGTTGCTGCAGAATTTTACCGTCGATCAAATCAAAATAATAACTGTTCTGTTTTTGCATTGAAGTATCTAAAATGGAACAGAATTTTTCTAGCTGAGTGGGTGGTTTTTCAAACTCGACAAACCATTCATGATAAGGCAAGCCTTCCTTTGGTGTAGTTTGTGGTGCTACCGTGAATTCATTTACTTCGGCATCAGTTTCTTCAATGGCCAGTCGCATCGCTTCTTCTACTTCTTTAGCAATTACATGTTCGCCAAAGGCTGAAATAAAATGTTTAATCCTGCCAGAGACTACTATTTTATAGGGTTTTAATGAAATAAACTGAACGGTATCTCCTAGATTATACCCCCATAAACCAGCGTCGGTGCTAATAATCATAGCGTAGTTAACCCCTAGCTCTACATCTTTGATAGTAAGACGTTGAGGATTTTCGGTATAAAAATCATCTGCCTTTACAAACTCATAGAATATCCCTGAATTGAGTAAAAGCAACATCCCCTTTTCTTTTTGGGAATCTTGATAGGCAAAAAACCCTTCACTTGCGGGGAATAGTTCGATACTATCTACCTTTCGGCCAATCAAATTTTCAAACTTTGAACGATAGGGTTCATAATTAACCCCACCATAAATGAACAATTGAAAATTTTCAAACAACTCACCTACCTTTTTGCCAGTTTTTAAATTTAACTTTTCAAAATACATCTGAACCCAAGATGGTATCCCGGCTATAACGGACATATCTTCTTTTTCAGTTTCCTTGATTATCTCATTGACCTTGGTTTCCCAATCTTCAATACAGTTGGTTTCCCAACTGGGCAGTCGGTTTTTCTGTAGGTAGCTCGGCACATAGTGCGCCGATATGCCCGAAAGCCTCCCTAATTTAATGCCATTTTTATCTTCCAGAACCGGACTGCCTTGCAGAAAAATCATCTTACCATTAACAAAATCTGCGTTACCCGTTTCATGTATGTAATTTAGAATGGCATTTCTGGAAGCTTCTACCTGATTCTTAATAGATGATTTGGTAATGGGAATATATTTAGCGCCAGAAGTGGTACCGGAAGTTTTTGCGAAATAAATAGGCTTACCCGGCCAAAGCACATCTTCTCTGCCTTCTATAATTTTTTCAACATAAGCCTTAAGCTCCTCGTAATCTCTTATCGGCACCTGCCTTGTAAAATCTTCATAGGTTTGAATAGATTCAAAATTATGGTCTTGGCCAAACTGAGTGGTTATGGCAGCACGTATAAGATTATCAAAAACCTGTTTTTGGGCTTTATGCGGATTTAAAATCCAATCGGTATTTTTTTTTGCTATTCTTTTGGCGAAGAGCTTCGCGGCAAATGCTTTAAGCGACATAGGTATCAATTAAAGTCGATATAATCTTGCGGATTCAAAGGTTTTCCTTTCTTCCAAAGCTCAAAATGTAAGTGAGGCCCCGTAGTTAGTTCGCCCGTATTACCAACACCGGCAATTACCTCTCCTGCTTTTATGATATCACCTTGCGATTTGCTCAGCGAGCCATTATGCTTATACACAGAAATTAAATCTTCTTTATGTTCTACAATAATAACGTAGCCAGTATCTGAAGTCCATTCGGCAAAAATAACGGTGCCGTCCGCTACCGCTTTAACGGGGGTATCCTTTGTGGCTGAAATATCGGTAGCATAATGTTTTTTCTGTAAATCATACCCTTGGGTTACCGAGCCGTTTATAGGTGAGAAAAGAACTTCTCCAGCATTTCCGGTATTTCGTTCAAAAAGGTTGTATTTATCTTCAAGCTCCACTTGTTCCCGCAGGGCCAAGTCTTCTCGAATAGGCTTTAAATCGATTGTAGAGGGGTCGAGCTTAAACTGTTCAAACAAAGAGTCTCTATTGATTTCGTTATTCTCAATATCACCACGTAGCACGAGCCGAACGTTTTCTAAATACTTATTGGTATATTCTAAAACTGCTACCAAAGAATCGGTTTTATAGGTCAGTTCCGTTGCCTGCCTTTTTAGGCGTGTAGAAGAATAGCCAGGAATGTACTCTCTTAAAGGTGTAAATGCCACTAAGAGCGTTGTTAGCCCAATCAAAATAATGATAAACAATGTGCCAGTGACGAACACATTTAGCCTGCTTAATTTGAAGGATATTTTCTCTTCAAAAGTACTTTCGTTAAGTATCACCAAGCGGTACTTATGCAGTAGCTTCCGTTTTATTTCTTTGCCTTTTTTTTGCTTTTTGGCCATAATACACAAATATAATCTTAGATTTTAACATGGGCATTATCCATCTAAAATTGTGAAATCTTTAGCAAATCTCTAAAAATCAATGAATACTGCAATTCTTAACGTAATTTTACGTTATCAAAAATAGGTGCATCTTCTTTTTTTGTACTTTTGAAATCTATTTAAAATTTAAATTCATGATTGCTCAAAATATATTTCTTGGTTTAGTTGGTCCTTGGCAGATAGCCATTATTGTTTTGTGTATTCTTTTACTTTTTGGAGGAAAGAAAATTCCTGAATTAATGCGCGGACTTGGTAGCGGTATCAAAGAATTTAAAGACGCCTCCAAAGAGGACGAAAAACTTGAAGACAAAACGAGCGAAAACTCTTAAACTTCAAGCTTCCCAAGTATACTCTAGACACACTATTTTGTGGGTAATATCGATTGAAAACATCTTTAAATCAAGATTCACCCCGTAAACCTTCGTTTTCACAACAAAAACTAATTCCTTTAAGCATGATAGCGTAATTTCGACGTTATTACTACAAGACTTTTGTGTTAAAATCACAAAAAAATGCAGTAGTCGAACTAAAATGAATCATGACCAGAATTAATTTCATATTTGTTTTCTTAATAACATTTGCCCTTAATGCGCAAAAATTATCGGAAGACGCCCTTGCCAGCATTCAAACAGATACCACAGACCAAATCGTATCCGAAGGTGAAGATGCTAACCCCAAAACCATTTCTGATACTAAAGAAAAAAACAAGCTTGTTAGAAAAGCCGATGGCCTTTTTGATAAGATGTGGTATGCCGAAGCAGCCAAGTATTATGATCTGGCCATCGAAGAAAGTGAAGGAGAACCATCGCAATACTTACTTTCAAGAGCAGGAGATTCTCACTATTTTAATTCGAACATCAAACAGGCTTACGAGTGGTACAATAAGCTTTACAAGAACTACGAGAATGAAATCTCAGATAATACCCTTTTTAATTATGTACATACTTTAAAAGGCACCGGAAGAAAAAGAAGGGCAAATCGCGTAATGGCCGTGCTCAACAAAAAAAATGAACGAGAATTAAGAGAAGATGCCGCAAGCCTAAAAGAAACACTTGAAGAAGATTCAAGATTCGACCTTAAGAATCTTAACATAAATTCTAAATACTCTGATTTTTCGCCAATGTACTATGGCAAAGACAAATTGCTATACACTTCTGCTAAGGACACCTTGTTTTTAAATACCAGAAAGTACAGATGGGACAATCAGCCTTATTTAGATCTCTATACAGCAAAAGTCGATTCTGCTAAAAACGATGCTTCAGGCACCTATCGCTTTTCAAAAAATGTGAACACTAAATATCACGAGGCATCTGCCTGTTTTTCTCCTGATAAAAAAACCATCTTTTTTACAAGAAATAATTACGGAAAGAAAAAGAAGATTAGAAGGGATAAAAAAGGGGTAAATCACCTAAAGTTATATATGTCAAAAGAGATAGATGGCGAATGGACAGAAGCGGTAGAACTCCCTTTCAATAGCGATAACTATTCTACAGGCCACCCTGCATTGACCGCAGATGGCAAAAAACTCTATTTTGTTTCTGATATGCCCGGAGGCTACGGTGGAACTGACATTTATGTCGTAGATGTATTGGAAAACAATACTTTTTCTGAACCTCGAAACCTAGGGCTAGCCGTAAATTCTAACAGAAAAGAAATGTTCCCCTTTATTACGGATGAGGCGCTATACTTTTCTTCGAATAGAACAGAAGGCTTAGGAGGTTTGGATATCTATAAGTCTGATTTTAGTGCAGAAGGTTTTGACAAAGCGGAAAACCTTGGCGCTCCGTTTAACAGTACAAGAGATGATTTTTCCTTAATTATTGATGAGCGGACAGAGAAAGGTTACTTTGCTTCGAACCGCCCGGGTGGAAAAGGAAAAGATGATATCTATTCTTTTACCCCCACACGAAAAGAGATGCCTAACTTGAATGAAATCTCTGGATACATTGTTGATAGAATTACCGGAGATTCATTGCCAAATGCCATGGTATCATTATATAACAACGAAAATGTGCGTATTGGTGAGATTAGAACCAATGAAAACGGAAGTTTCCGATTTAACAACCTTAAGTCAACAACAGATTATACCTTACAGACCATTTTAGATGGTTATTTTGAACAGACTACACCTATCGCCACCAAAGACAACGAGGTAATAGACTTTGTACAGCCTATGAAGCGCCTGCAAGAAATGATTGTGGTTGAAGAAGGTGTTAAGAAGCTGAAAACAGAAATGATATTCTTTGACTTTGATCGCTTCAATATCAGAACAGATGCATCAAAAGAACTTGACAAGCTGGTTGAGGTCATGACCGAATATCCAAGTATGGTTATAAAAATTGAATCTCATACCGATGCCATTGGTAATGCGGCATACAATAAATACCTCTCTGGCAAGCGTGCAACATCAACCAGAGAATACCTTATCTCACAAGGTATTGATGCCTCAAGAATTGAAAGCGCTATCGGTTATGGTGAAGAAAGGCTACTTAACGACTGTAGCGACGGGGTACGATGCGGTAGAGACAAACACCGACTCAACAGGCGGTCTGAATTCATTATCGTAAAAATGTAAAAACAATAAAACACCTTTATAAACAAAGCCACCTCTAAGCAGGTGGCTTTTTCTTTTAAACTATTAGAACAAGTCCTTTTCTAGAAGAAAATCATTTTATCGAAGAAGACCATCGTTGAACTGCATTGCGAAAGAATCCTCTTGACGATGCAAAATACCCATTCATCTATATGTTAAAAAGGGCCTTGTATTTTATCCTAGTTTAAGTTCGTTTTGTCTTTTTAGTTATACTAAAGTTCATGGTTAGTCTAATCTTTGTGTTGTACACGAACATAAAATGACTACTTATGAGAAAATTATTACTTATTAAAGAGATTTACTTAGAAGGATTTAGAAATTTAGGAAGCATTATGGTCAAGCACTATTTCAAATTGTTTTCTTGGTTTTGTTTCGCCATGTTTTTTGTGGTACTCTATGCGTTCATATATAGAATACTAACTGGTTTCGCCTTTCAATAGTAAAGACAAGACTTTTTATCACCTTAAGGTAAAGTGATTTAAACGCAATCTTTAGCTACGACTGGTTATTTTCAAATTTGAGGGTTTTCATAATGGCCTCCAGTTCCAATAAATCATCGCGTTTATTGGCAGAAGGCGCGAAAATAAAACCTTCGAGTATCAGTTTTCTTTTATTGGCCTCATCGTTGATGATATAAGTCAGAAAAGGGCCCGCCATTGGGTATCCGCTAATTTCCCAAATACCTCTAACTTCGGCAGCTTTGAAGCCATTCACTTCTGCCGGGAAAACGTACGGGGAAAAGGCCTTTTCCGTTATCATAAATGTGCCATCATATGGGCCTGGCACATATTTCTTGCCTATAGAATCACGCATTTGTACGATATCTTGAACAAAAGTAGAGTCGTTGCTAAAAG
Source organism: uncultured Croceitalea sp. (assembly GCA_937969515.1). Taxonomy (GTDB): domain Bacteria; phylum Bacteroidota; class Bacteroidia; order Flavobacteriales; family Flavobacteriaceae; genus Croceitalea; species Croceitalea marina. The sequence continues at coordinate 30,627 of CALBVX010000015.1, forward strand.
CATCCCAAGGCATGGCGTATGCAATAATATTCATATTGCCTTTTAAGATCTGTCTATCAATCCAAACGAAGTTTTCTTCATGCTTTCCTACGCGATATACCGAAGGTATGTCCAATTGAATACCAAGCTCATCTTTTAGGTCCGTTTCGTTGTTCAAAGACTTTTTAAAACGCCTTTGTGCCTCGCTTATCTCGTTGTTTTTAAAAGCCGCTACCGCCTTTTGAGCCACCGCTTCTATGTTTAAAAGCAATTCGTCATTGGTTCTACCCTTGACTACCGCTACTTTTTGCGGTACCGAATATACGTTGGACTTTACATGACCAATCGATAAGGTGTCTTTCTGTACGAACAATACCGATCTTGAATGACTTGTGGCCCCTCTAAAAACCTGTGGAGGTATCTGTGTAAGCGAGAAAATCGCTTCACTCTGTGGAACGGCCAATACGCGATCTGCAAATACTTCACGTACTTTATCGCCAACTTCGCCTTGCCAAAGGTTATTGTCCATCACAACCATTAACGAGTTTACCGCTCCGGTAGAAGGTGGCAGGTATCTTTTATTCTCTGAATTATTTTTGCAAGAAGTGAATGCCAGAAGGGCAAACAATAGCACTGTTCCTAGTTTTTGCATCATAATTCTAAAATAATCAATTTATACAAACCGATTGTATTAGAATGAGTGTAATGCGCTTTTTAGTGAGTGTTAGGAGTAAATTTCCTTGTTTAATAAAAATCGTTAGTTCGAATCTTTCTCAAAAAGGAAGAAGTATCAAAACCCGTGTTTATCTTCCAAAATTCTATTCTCGATACGATTTTTTTTCATTTCATTCTAAAAATCACTCGAATTGACGAATTCCTTCAAAATGTTCTAATTCGATCAAGATGAGCAATTACACAACCTCAGCTTTGTGCCCGGCTTGAGATTGTTGCCCGTAAGACCGTTCCACTTTTTAAGATTATCGATTGAAATTCCGGGATACTTCCTAGAAATGGTCCAAAGAGAATCTCCGGATTGTACTACATGGATCTTAGAGGGATCTTTTGGTAATGCCCCAACAGGTTGAGCTGCTGCCTGTTTTGTTACAGTACTCGCCACTTTGGTCGTGACCGGCTTTCTGGGATAAATCGTTAGGCGTTGACCGACCCTTAGGTTATTGCTTCGAAGGCCGTTCCAGCCTTTGATCTGGCTTACCCCTACACCATAGCGTTCGGCTATTTTACCTAGATAATCGCCACTTCTTACTTTGTATCGTACCCTATCATTACTTGTAATGAGTTGAGGCAGGGGTTTCTCTACGGTTTCCAATTCTTTTTTGGCATAGGCATAAATATCCTCCTCATTGTTTACAAACTCGCCAACATGCTTCATTGGCAAGCGTAAAGTGTATGTTTTGCCTTGAACTTTAGGAATTATATTTAGTTTGTAGGCCGGATTCAAAACCTCTAATTCTTCAACCGAAATACCGACCATTTTTGAAATTTGGTCAAATGTAATCGTGTTCTTTACATGTACAGTATCGGTTTCAAAATAGGCGCGGTCTGCTTTTTTAGCTTTTAGCCCGTGTTCTTCGGCATACTCAAAAAGATACATTGTTGCCAAAAAGGCTGGCACATAACCTGCGGTTTCACGAGGTAGGTTCTGTCTAATGTTCCAATAGTTCTTATACCCCCCTGAACGTCTTATGGCTTTGTTTACATTGCCCGGGCCGGAGTTGTAGGCCGCCAGGGCCAAATCCCAGTCATTGAAAATATCATATAGCTTTTTCAAATATTTGGCCGCGGCAGTGGTCGAGTTGATAGGGTCACTACGCTCGTCGACATAGCTGCTTACATCTAGCTTGTACATTTTGCCCGTGCCGTACATGAATTGCCAAAGCCCAGTAGCACCGACCCTAGATTTTGCTTTTGGATCCAATGCGGATTCTACAATGGCCAAGTATTTCACCTCTAAGGGTACATTATAATTATCCAATTCTTGTTCAAAAAGCGGAAAGTAGAACTGACTTTTTGTTATCATTCGCTCCATAAGGCCCCGCTTTCTTGAGAGAAAAGACTTGATAACGCTTTCTAAAGAAGGGTTATAGGCAATATTAAAAGGTGTTTTTTCATTAAGCCTTTTTAGACGGGCTTTTAAGGTGTCCGTAGATAATTCGGTTATATCCTCGTCAGCACTGTTTGGATTGGTTACCTCAGCATACATTTCATTAAAATGCGATGCGTTTTTGTATAGCTCATCCATCCAAAGGCTATCATATCTATACGCCTCTTCCAGGTCTTGAAGCTTACTTTGTTCTGATTTATCTTCGACCGCCGGAATATTCAGCACGGTCTTCGCCGTTTCCTTTTCAGCAATGGGTGCTTTTTTCTCAAGATTTGCCAAAAGAGAGTCAACTGCTTTAACCGCAGTTGTATCTGTTTGTTGGGCATTCACTGTTATCGCAGTCAAAAACAGTAAGACCCAAAAATGAATTTTAATTCGTTTCATTTCGGTCATAGTTTGTTCGGGACTAGCGAAAATGCGGTTTTTTATTGAAAAAATAAAGGATTATGGGCAAAACCATCAAAATTTAGGATAAAGTCCGTTAATCGATAAGGTCTTTACTAGCCTAATATTGCGGCGATACCGGGTAGTGTTTTACCCTCTAAACTCTCTAACATTGCCCCGCCACCAGTTGAGACATAACTTACCTTGTCTTCAAAGCCGAATTGTTTTACCGCAGCAACCGAATCTCCACCACCAACAAGTGAAAAAGCCCCATTTTGGGTGGCTTCGTCAATAGCGTTACCAATGGCAATGGTTCCTTTTGCAAAACTTTCCATCTCAAAAACACCAACAGGGCCGTTCCATAATATCGTTTTTGACTTTAGAATCACTTCTTTAAAGTTTTCTAATGTGGCCGGCCCGGCATCTAAACCTTGCCAACCATCAGGAATACTATCTACAGCAACACCTTGGGTTTTTGCGTTATTATCAAAAGCATCTGCAGCTAAAACATCAACTGGCAAATGAACTTCCACCCCTTTTTCCTTTGCCTTTTTTAGAATATCTAGAGCCATTTCCATTTTATCGTCTTCGCAAATAGAATCGCCTACTTGCCCACCTTGGGCTTTTACAAAAGTATAGGTCATTCCGCCGCCAATAATCAAGTGGTCTACCTTGTCCAATATATTTTCGATAATGGTAATTTTAGAAGACACCTTAGCGCCACCCAAAATTGCAGTAACCGGTTTTTCGCCAGTGGCCATTACCTTTTCGATGGCTTTGATTTCTTTGGCCAATAAATACCCAAAACACTTATTTTCGGCAAAATAATTGGCAACTACCGTTGTTGATGCGTGTGCTCTATGCGCCGTGCCAAAAGCGTCGTTCACATACACATCTCCATATTTAGATAGTTTTTCGGCAAATTCAGCATCGCCATTGGTTTCTTCGCCATAAAAGCGAAGGTTCTCTAACAATAAAATTTCGCCACTTTCTAAATTAGCATACGCTTCATCTACTTTTTCACCAACGCAGTCATCGACAAACTTTACCTGCACTCCAATAATATCAGAAACAGTGTTGCAGATATGGCTCAAAGACATATCCTCGTTCCGCTGTCCTTTTGGTCTGCCTAAATGACTCATTAAAACGGCACTGCCACCATCTTCCAAGATTTTCAAAATTGTAGGCTTTGCCGCTTCTATTCTACTAGTATCAGTTACATTAAATTCTGCATCTAAGGGAACATTAAAATCTACACGGATCAGTGCTTTTTTATCTTCAAAATTGAAATCTTCCAGTGTTTTCATGAGTTACTCGGTTTGAATGCCAAAAGTAAAGATTTCTTTAGGCTTTAGGGTGTTACCAAACCGCTAAATTTTAAGGTTTTTGTGGTGTTTAAAGTGGTCGGTTTTAATCCAAATGGCTGAAATTGAACACTTTTTGTTAAAATGAAGAGCCTATTGCCTTATATTTGATGCTAGCACTTCCCCAACAATCAACCAAAAACCAATGTTTAAATTCTTCTGCGGAATTCAAGAAACCATACTAAGTCATTTCGATATGAGGAATCCCGATAGCTATCGGGAGACGATTGAGAAATCCAGATTTCTCACGTTGGCAAACTCGGTTCGAAATGTCCAAAATAACCAACTAACCATATGCTAAAATTCTTTAGAAAAATCCGTCAAAACATGCTTTCAGAAGGTAAAACTACCAAGTACTTTAAATACGCCATAGGCGAAATACTGTTGGTTGTCATAGGAATCCTTATAGCACTACAAATTAACAACTGGAATGAAAACAGAATAAATTCTAATAAAGAAACTGCGATTTTAGCAAACATTCATAAAGAGTTTCAACAAAACCGAAAACAGTTAGATTCTGTTATAGCTCAACATAGAATTTCACATAACAATAGTACAAAGATTATAAAGTTATTTCCAATAAAATCAAAGCCTAAACCTGCAGTTTTAGATTCCTTAAGTTTTCAACTATTTTGGTCATTTGCAGGCGCTACTTTTAATCCTTCACAAACGAGTATTAATGCACTTGCGAGCACCTCATCTTTTGATATCATTAAAAATGAAACCTTACGCGATTTATTGATTTCTTGGAATGATTTGATTACTGATTATCAAGAAGAAGAATTACGTTCAAGAGATTATATAGTAAATCAATATGACGCATATATGTCTAAACATTTTGATTGGAATTATAATTTAAAAGATGAGCGAAATAATTTTGATGCATTACAAACTTTAGAGTTTGAATATTTAGTAAAAAATAATCACGATTTAGTTAATCAAATATTAGTTTCTAGTGGAGAATTGAAAAAAGTACAAGAAACATTAGATAACATTATTGAGCTTTCAAAACCCAATAGTAATGATTAAATTCTTCCGAAAAATCCGACAAAAACTGCTTCAAGAGAACCGATTCAGTAAATACCTCATCTATGCCATTGGTGAAATCGTTCTTGTCATCATTGGTATACTAATAGCACTTGGTATCAATAACCAGAATGACCAGAGGAAAAACAATGCATCAGAAGCTACTTACTATTGCAAGCTCTTAGCGGATTTTGAAGCAGATATAATACTTCGTGAAGAACTTAATTTAAAGGCAGACGAAAGGGTTAAACTTAGTAAGGAACTTATGCTAGAATTAGCATCAGGAGAAAAGGACAAGAGCTTTTTGGTTAATAAATTTTTGAAAGCGTACAGAACAGACACCTACTTGCCCAGAAATATTACCTATCAGGATTTAGTGTCTTCAGGAAACATTAAACTATTAAGAGATGAGCGCATTAGGAATAGCCTGCTTGAGTTTAATAGCCAATTAGACGACAAGCTCATCATTCTTAGGGAAAATAGAGAAGAACTAATTAATGAGATTTTTAAGCTCATAAACACATCCATTGATTTTGGCATTTACGAATTTGATTATGTCAATGACTTAATTGGTGCTGAAGTTGTGGCTACTCTTCCAAAAAATGATTGGCACAAAGACCCAAGTAGTGGCTATTACAAAAACTTACAAAAGGTGTTGATTTTTAATGTTGCGATTGCAGATAGGCAAAAACAGCATTTTGAAATTATAAATACGCTAATGGAAAAACCTTACAAGTTATTAAGTGCTAAGTGCGATGCAGAATAAAACAATCCATGATTAAATTTTTTAGAAAAATCCGTCAAAACATGCTTTCAGAAGGTAAAACTACCAAGTACTTTAAATACGCCATTGGCGAAATTATACTAGTAATGATTGGTATTTTACTAGCCTTACAAGTAAACAACTGGAACCAAAACCGCATCGAACAAAAGGAGGAAAAAGAGGTGATTGCAAAATTGCATGCTGATTTTAAAGAAAATAAAAAGGTTTTAAAAGATTTTTTGACTTTAATTAAAAATCAAGGGAATGCTGAAAAAAAACTAATGAGTTTAATTGGAGTATCAAAAGAAGAACTTTATAAACATAATTTAGATAGCCTATTCTATGTAGCTTTTAGCGCAAGTGAATTTGCTTTTGCTGATAATACTATTAAAAACATTATGCAAAGTGGAAAATTAAACCTTCTAAAAAAAGATACTATTACTGACTTACTTTATAAATTGAATACACTATCTGAAATTAGAAAAACACGCATGGGCAAATTAGATAAGTGGTCAGATGAACAGTTTGTACCTTACTTATTAGATAAAGTATCCTTTAAGCAAATGGATATGAATAGTAATTATTCTTGGTCTGGAAAATCTAAAGTAAAACCAGATTATTATCCATTGTTTCAAGAAATAGAATTAGAAAACTATTTAGATAATCATCTTTGGTATAATCAACAAGTTATAGAACGTTGTGAAGAAACAGATAAACTTATTGACCAAATAATTGATGCAACCAAACAAAAGGCCAATGATTAAATTCTTTAGAAAAATTCGCAAAAAATTATTGCAAGAAAACCGATTTTCTAAATATCTACTTTATGCAATAGGAGAGATTATTCTCGTGGTCATTGGTATTTTGATTGCCTTACAAGTAAGCAACTTCAACGAACAAAGAAAACAGCAAGAACAGGCAATTCAACTTAAAAAAGCCTTGCAAAGCGAATTAAAGGCAGATATCGAATTGATGAATCTTGATTTAGAGTATATAGAGAAGGAACTAGATTTAAGCAATTCTTTAGCGAAAAGGTTATCTAGTGCCACTGCTACTTCAGACACATTGATACAAATTGTTAGACACGAATACAGAACGGGCTTCAATGGTTCGAGAACATTAGACAAAACAACATTTAATTCATTAGAATCAACCGGTAAGATTAATTTGCTTAAAAATGAAATAGCAAATGAAATCCAAAAATATTATAGAGACAGGGACTTGTTTATCGGCGTTAATAATACCAACGTAGATATTTATTACAATTTACTGGAATCTTTTATGCTCAAATTCCCTGACGACTCTTCTGCTATTACAGGGCCACTTCAAGATGTATATTGGCAGAGTGTAGATACAAAAGCACTTAATAGTATGTTTAATGGTTTATTAACATGCAGGTTGTTCAATTTAAATGTAAGAAAACAGATTCTAAATAAGTCCTTAGAAAAAACACAAAACCTAATTAATCAATTAGATTAAGACATACCAATGATTAAATTCTTTCGAAAAATTCGTCAAAACCTTCTCATGGAAAACAAAATAGGTAAATACTTCAAATATGCTATTGGTGAAATTTTACTAGTTGTTATTGGGATTATGATTGCGTTGTCAATTAACAACTGGAATGAAAGCAAAAAAGAAAGAGCTCAAGAACAAGAATTGTTAACCCAATTACATTCAGAATTTAAAAGTAATCTAGAGCAATTGGACCAAAAAATTGAGATGCGCAAACAGAAGATTTCTGCGTCATTAAAATTACTTCACAACATTGACTATCCAGAAACTCGAGATACGGATTCTATTATAATATACATAGGACATACAGCAGTAAGTCCAACCTTTGACCCCATTGTTAATGATATTAATAGCTCTGGAAGAATACAGTTACTGCAAAATAGAAATCTAAAAGAGCGTCTGGCTCGATGGACGAGTGAAGTCATTCAGGTTACCGAAGAAGAGCAGGCCTGGATGCTTGTTAGAAATAATGAATATATGCCTATGCTAGCTCAAAAAGGTATTTTAAGAAATCTTTTAAATCGATATTGGAAAGACAATGTTCTCGCATCTTTCCATTTAGATAAAGGCACAAAAACAGAGATTGATTTAGGAAATTCTGCAAAGAAAATAGAGGTGTCAAAATTATTGGATGATGGACAATTTGAAAGTCATATTGCGCAATGTGCTTCTTATGCAAAAATAGCCAATAGTCAGGCAATGAGTTTACGTCAGCGTATTGTAGAAATGCTTGATTTAATAGAACAAGGTTTAAACGAATGATAAAATTCTCTCGCAGAATCCTTCATATTAAATTCCCCTCTTGGGAGGGGACAAAGGGCTGGGTACAACGATGAGAAAAATCATCTCATACAACCCCAAACTTATTGCCTACGCTAAAGAACTGCGCAAGCATATGACCCTTGGCGAAATTGCCCTGTGGTGAAACATAAAACCGATTTGTCATTCCTGCAAAGGCAGGAATCCACAAAGAATAAATAAGTATAATGCATAAAAATGTTCATCAGTATTACTTATACATACTATCAAATAAGTATAACGGAACATTATACATTGGAGTTACTAACGATTTAGAGCGTAGAATGTTCGAACATAAAAACAAACTTGTTGAAGGCTTCACTAAAAAATATAGCCTTAATCGATTAGTTTATTTCGAAACCTTTCAATACGTCAATGATGCGATTAAAAGGGAAAAGAACATGAAAAAATGGAAGCGTCAATGGAAAAAAGATATAATTGAAGCAGAGAACCCTACTTGGAGCGACTTATCAAAAGATTGGCCTAATTTTAAAGATGTATAAAATGGACTTGCAAGTGGATTCCTGCCTTCGCAGGAATGACAAAAACACTAAACTATGATTAAATTCTTTCGGAAAATCCGTCAAAAACTACTCTCTGAGAACAAGTTCTCAAAGTACCTACTCTATGCTATAGGTGAAATCATTCTCGTCGTCATTGGTATTATGATTGCTTTGCAGTTTAATAATCGTAATGAACAACGCAAACACGTACAAGTTATTAACGAAACCATTACAGCCATTGAAGAAGATCTTGTCTATAACTTTAAAAATACTACGCGTACACTTGAATTCTATAAAATTCAAGATAACATACAAAAAAAAGTACTGTATAAGCAGTACACCATAGATGACTACAGAGCAAATGATTTAATAAGTACGGTTACTGCCAATTGGAGGGTACATTCACCTAAAACTGAGAATATAGAAGCGCTTTTAAATAAAGAGGAATATGCATCAAAAGAATTCATGCCTATAATTGATGCCGTAAAGCTACTTGTAACTAGAAAAAATTTTGCAGACCAGGCTTGGGAAACACTTTATAGCAATCTCGACAAAAATGTTGAAATACTTACCCAACAAGTTTCTATGGTCAAACTCGATAGTGTATCATTTGAACAGCGTTGTAACTATATGTTAAACAACACTGAATATCAAAAAATAGTAGAGTTAAATTGGGTGCGTACTCAGGAATATTATGATTTACTCTCAAGGTTTAGAGTCCAGAATGTTGCGCTTTTAAGTACCATTAAGATGGTTAGAGAAAATTATGGACGTCAAGAATTAG
>CALBVX010000016.1 GCA_937969515.1 uncultured Croceitalea sp.
ATAATAAACCGCATCAACATCTTGATGATAAGCTAAAAACTCTGCCATTTTCTGGGCATTCTCATTTTGGGCCTTTACCCGTAACCCCATGGTCTTCAAACTACGTTCTAACAACCAAACAGTTTGGTCACTTAAACTTCCTCCAAAACAAATAGAGGATTCCCAAATCGTACGAATGTGTTCTTTAGATGCCGCAACCGCGCCGGCACAGATATCTGAATGTCCGCCCATATACTTTGTGGCACTGTGAAGGACGATATCAACACCAAAATCAATCGGATTTTGATTTACAGGACTAGAAAAAGTATTGTCAATCATTGAAATGAGCCCATGCTGTTTAGATAAATTTGCCACCGCTTCCATATCAGTAATTGTTAAAAGCGGATTTGAAGGCGTTTCTATATAAACTACTTTAGTATTCGGTTTTATTTTCTTTTCAAAATCTTCAACTGTCCAACCTTCGGTGAAAGAGTATTCAATACCATATTTTTCAAACTGGGTCACAGCAAAGTTATACGTGCCACCATATAAGGTTTGTTGCAATAAAATATGGTCGCCGGCTTTTAAAAATGCCATCAAGGCATGACTTATTGCTGCCATTCCGCTACCAAAAATAAGAGCACTCTCGGCATGCTCTAAAGCTGCAATTTTCTTGGACAATGCTTCTTGGTTGGGTGTATTAAAATATCTTGGATATCTTTTGACGTCAACATCTTCAAAAGCATAGGAAGAGGACATATATATTGGGGAAACGGCACCTTTAAATTGTTCATCTTTTACTTCGCCAACATGCGTGCAAATCGTATTAATTCCTTTAAAACTTTTATTCATAAGGAAATCGTTTTTTGAATTTTTAAATTTAACGAAATCATTTGTAACAAACTTGCTATGAATTTGTGGAGGCCAAACAATTACTAGACTTGTATTGTTTTCCACCTTCCTTTCTTAAACCAAATCATAGAAAGTATGGCCAAAAATACTTGGGCAGCCGTAATAGCGATAAAAACGCCCATAGCCCCAAAATCAAAAGTTAAAGCCAAAAGATAAGCCATTGGTAATTGAAACATCCAGAAGGCAATTAAATTTAGTCTTGTAGGTGTTCTTGTATCGCCCGAACCATTAAAAGCTTGGGTTACCACCATACCATATGCATAAAATATATAGCCCAATGCGATAATCTGTAAACAGAGGGCCCCATTTTTGACAACCACTGGATTTGTATTGAACCACCCTACAATTTGCTCGGCAAAAAGAAGATATGCAAGTGAAACAATACCCATAAAGATAGCATTGTACTTACCGGATTTCCAGACAGAGGTCTCCGCCCTTTCGGGTTGGTTTGCACCTAAATTCTGACCTACAAGAGTCGCAGCAGCATTACTCATACCCCAAGAGGGCATTAATGTAAATAGTATTACTCTAATCGCAATAGTGTACCCGGCCAATACTTCACTGCCAAATTCTGACATGATACGCATTAAAAACACCCAGCTCGATGTACCAATTAAAAATTGTGCAATACCACCAAGGGAAACTTTAATTAGGTTTAGCATTACACCAATATTTAGCGAGATATCCCTTAGCACAAGTTTAATTTTGCCCCAACCAAAAAATAGAATTCCAAGCTGAAACAAAACAGCAGATCCACGGCCAATATTGGTAGCGACAGCTGCTCCCATAACGCCCAATTCTGGAAAAGGACCCCATCCGAATATAAAAAATGGATCTAAAATGATATTCAATCCGTTTGATAGAATAAGGGTCCACATAGCAATGGAAGCGTCACCTGCGCCACGAAAAATAGCATTGATCAAGAATAATAAAAGAATGGTAATATTACCCCCAAGAAGCCATTTAGTATACCCTGCCCCTTCAGCAATCAAATCGGGCTCTGCCCCCATAAGGGCAAGTATCTCTTTATGGTATAAAAAACCGATTATACCTACTACCAAGGCAATTAAAACCCCTAAAAATATTGCTTGTACCGCGGCATTTCGAGCTCCTTGAATATCTTTCTCTCCCACTCGGCGTGCTACGACAGCAGTGGCGGCAATACTTAACCCTATTGCTACGGCATACACCAAAGTTACAACGGACTCCGTTAACCCAATGGTGGCCACTGCGTTAACGCTCACTTGAGAAACATAGGCAATATCGACAATGGCGAAAATGGACTCCATCATCATTTCTAAAATCATAGGGATGGAAAGCATGAAAATTGCCTTACGAATACTACCAGAAGTGAACTCCGTTTCTTTACCTGTTACGGCACTTATAAAATAATGAAATAGTTTTTTTATTGATAAAGGTTGTTGTTGTGATGTCATTATGACTGAAATTATGTTAGTAAAAAGAAAATGATGCCTTAGCCGAAAAAGTCTTTCAGCTAATTAAATCGCCTTGCGGCCGTGACATCTATCGAATACATAATTTCTATAACTTCATAATGATACAAAGATGGCAAAAAAAATTAAAACTCCTATTTTCAGTTCTATTTTGAATAGTTGACCTTATACCTCCAAAGGCTAATTCCTCCTAAAACAAAAACACCTAAAACAGTATACCATATAAAGTTTGGCGTTATAACTTGATCTCCGCTCGCATAGCTATGCAATCCAGAGAGATAAAAATTTACCCCGAAATAAGTCATCATAATACTTGCATAAGCTACGATACTTGCAAAATTAAAAGTCCATCTGCCCCGTAAGCCTGGTACCAACCGCATGTGTAGGACAAAAGCATAAATCATTATTGAAATTAATGCCCAAGTTTCTTTTGGATCCCAGCCCCAATAGCGACCCCAACTTTCGTTGGCCCATTGTCCCCCAAGAAAATTTCCTATGGTCAGCATAACTAAACCAACTGTTAAAGCCAGTTCATTAATTGTGGTGAGCTCTTTAAGATTAATATCTATGCGTTTTTTATTCTTTTTGTTAGTAAGTGTAATCAGTAATAAAGATACTACCCCTAATATCATACCCACGGTTAAAGGGCCGTAGCTTCCTACAATTACCGCAACATGTATCATCAACCAATAACTATCTAATACCGGTTGTAGATTGGCAATTTCGGGATCGACCCAACTTTGATGCGCGACCCACAACAACAAGGCTGTTACAAAAGCACTTGCTGCAAGTGTCAAATCACTTTTACGAATTCCAAGCAATAGACCCATGCCCATAGTAGCCCAAGAAACATACAAAATACTTTCATAAGCATCACTCCATGGTGCGTGACCAGAAATATACCAGCGCAAAACCAAGCCCGCTGTATGCCAAACAAATAACAAAATAATTAAGCCCTTAAAGAAGTATGTGGCTGCTTTCCATATCTCACGGTCTTTAAATATTCTAAAAATTAAGATGAAGAACAGCAGCCCCCCAACCATTACGTAGTATTGGTATAAACGGTTAAAAATGTCTAGCTTATTATAAATTATTTCGGTTTTAATCTTTTGGTCGCTAGGCAAAACCTCAGACCCATGGTTTTTCTGATTTTGATGAAAGGCTTCCAACAATTTATTAGACTCTGTATAATCACCTGATACAATGGCATTTTTAACAGTATTTAAATAATACGGAATAGCATTATTCATAAAATTGGCATACAAGGAGTCTTGTACCTGAAACTGCCCCGAACGATATTCAACAGCAGCAATCCACTTATTGTTTTCATCGTTCAACAAGGGAAATATCTTCATCATCTTTCCGCTTAAAGCGACATCTAACAGGCTCAACCGTTCAGAGGCTTTCTTAAAGTCTTTTTGAAATTTATTAGGATTAGTCGTAGAAGTTGCCTCTCGAATATAAGGTTGTAACTTATAATTGCCCTTAGCATCAAAAAAGTCGGTGGCCTTAACAAACTTCTGCTTTTTCGCTACGCCAACAATTTTTCTAATACTATCGTTTCCTTTTTCCCCTAGAGAAATAAACTCAGTGTTATACCAAAGCACTGGGTTTAGCATCATCGAGATAAAGACTTGGTTTGAGTTTAAATCCTTATATGAATTTTTACCACTAATTCTGCGCAGTAATTCAGAAGAAAAAGTATGAATAGGCTTCATACGCCCGCCTTCGTCTTGAATAATTAAGGTTCCGAATTTATCGGCATGTTCCTTAGAGACTGTTGTTGCCTTTAAAACGGAGTCTATCTGAAATTGTGTAGGTAGGCCATTGTGGGCGTGGGCATCATTTGCATTTTGGGCAATCGTACCAAGTGAACAGAATAAAAATACGGTTGGGAATAAAGCCTCTTTTTTAGCCTTCAATTTATCCAACAATTTAGTCAAATCTTTGAAGCGCGTTTTACCAAAGAACATAATACCCATCAAGCCAATGTATAGCAAAAAATAACCGGCATAGGTAACCCAAGTGCCCCACCTATCATGATTTACTGATAAAATAGTCCCTTTTTCATCGGGCATAAAACTAGCTTGAAAAAAGCGATATCCTTTATGGTCAAGTACATGATTCATAAATATATCGTAATCAAAAGAGCGCTCATCTTCTACGGTAATTTTACTCATAAAAGATTTATAACTACTCTCAGTACCTGGATACTTTTCAGCAATAAAATCATTCAACTTAACATTAAACGGTAACTCGTAAGCTTTGGAACCATATTTCAAAGAAAAATCCAGTTCACCTAGTGAAAATTTATCTGAAAAATCGGACTTACCCTTTTCACCAGTTAATTTTTGAATGCTGGTTTTTCCATTGCTCGTTATCTCAAGAATCAAAGTATCCTTAACCCCATCTCTAGCTGTCGGAACTGTTGATGGCACTGCTATGTATTTACCTTTTGTTAATGGTTCTGGAATTACGAATTGAGTTCAGGCCATGGTATATAGCGACCGTAATTGAAGTTGTTGCAGACTATCTTTGAAAACTTCACCTTTAAATTGGTCCGCCATTCGCATAAAACCTCCATCAAATGCAGACTTGATAGTATAAACACTATCGGTAGTGAATATATTGATCGCGCCTTGAGTCTCTTTATTTAAGCTAAAAAGAATATTGTGGATGTTGGCAATTTTTCCATCCTCTAAATAATGTTCATGGCGTTGCCCATCACCGGCCTCCACTATTTTTAGATAATTTCTTCCCGTTTCGTCCGCAACCCATTCTTTATTAGCGCCCCATTTAAAATCAATAAAATCTATTTGAAAAGGCTGTCCGTTAAAATCACTCTTCCATGGGAGACTTGAACGTTTACCCTCGGGGGTAACTAAAATATCGTCTTCTAAAACCCTTCGACGCGTTTCACCGTTAATCTCGCCATCTACAAAAACAGTTAAATAGGTTTTATCTGAGTAGAACACCTTTTCAGCATTACCCTCGCGAATGGGCATCATACCCTCAAAACCCAAATATCTTGTTATTCCTGCCCCAACTATAATAAGAATCCAAGATAAGTGCAGCACTAAAACTGGCCATTTTTTCCACTGTAATAGATTATATCTAAAAATATTACCGGAAAAATTAATGACAAAAAACACCATGATTACCTCGAACCAAGTGGCATTATAAATATATATTCTTGCTGTTTCAGTGCTATACCAGGTTTCAATAAAAGTGCCAATACCCATAGCAATGGCGAAAGCCAAGAAGAGAACTGCCATTAAACGAGTGGAGAAAAGCGTTTTCTTTAGCAAGTCGAACATAAATCTGTCTTTGGCATGCGAAAGTACGGCGTTTTTGCTTTTTGAAAATGAACAAACCACACTAAATAGTTCAACAAAATTGTTAATTCTTTCTCAATGTGTTCCCGTAATGAAATTTGTACTTTTGGGCATGCTTTCAGTAGTACTTTTAGGCGCTGGTAACGTGGCCCACCATTTATTTGATGCTTTCTATCCCAAAGAAGATATTCAGGTAATACAGGTTTTTGGACGAAACATCCGCTCACTATCTTCTTTTGAGCCTAAATGTGCAGTTACTTCTGTTCCTGAAAATATTATGGATGCCGATGTTTATATCATTGCCGTAAATGACGACGCCATTTTAGAAGTTTCTAAGCTATTGGCAAATAAAGAAGGTTTGGTCGTACATACCTCTGGTAGTGTTTCTAAAAATAATGTCGTAGCAGCCAGAAAAGGTGTTTTTTATCCCCTACAAACCTTTTCGCCTAAAAAAGAAGTTGACTTTAGTAGTATTCCTATTTGCATCGAAGCCGATACTTTACAAGATTTGAAAATTTTAGAAGTACTTGCACACAAAATTTCCGAAAGGGTACATCAAGTTTCATCGGCGCAGCGAGAGAAATTACATCTGGCAGCTGTTTTTGTAAATAACTTTACCAATCATATGTACGTCATAGGTCAAAAAATCTGTAGTATAGAAGAACTTCCTTTTGACTTATTAAAACCTCTTATATTTGAAACTGCCAATAAATTACGATTTTTGAGTCCCGATAAAGCACAAACAGGTCCTGCTAAACGTAATGACATTTTAACCATGCAAAAGCACCTAGACGCACTAGAAAATCCGATACAGAAGAAACTATATCAGCTGATAAGCGAATCTATTAAAGAGCAAAATGAAAAAAAATTATAAAGAATACCTCAACCAGATAACTACTTTTATTTTTGATGTTGACGGTGTTTTTACTGATGGTACCTTACTTATAACTACTAAAGGAGAAATGCTTCGGAAAATGAATGTCAAAGATGGGTATGCGTTAAAGACCGCGTTGCAAAAAGGTTACAATGTCTGTATTATCTCTGGCGGCAATAATGAAGGGGTTCGTAATAGATTTAAGGCCCTTGGTGTAACCGATATTTATTTAGGTGCCCATCATAAAGAAGAACCTTTAGATGAATACCTTGATATTAATTCCATAAAACCGGAAAACGTTCTATATATGGGTGATGATGTACCTGACATACCTCCTATGAAGATGGTACAATTGGCGACATGTCCACAAAATGCAGTAGCCGAAGTAAAATCGATTTGCGATTATGTTTCTCATAAAAATGGCGGGGAAGGCTGTGTACGAGATATCATAGAACAGGTTTTAAAAGTTCGAGGGGATTGGAATTCAAACTTTAGTGCCGCGAATGACTAAAAATCCACTGGCAGAAAAGTTGAAGGACTACAAGCTAATTTTAGCTTCTGGTTCACCTCGAAGGAAAAAATTCTTTGAGGATTTAGGAGTAGAATTTGAGGTACAATTAAAACCGGTCGAGGAAGTATATCCTGAAGAACTTAAAGGAGAAGAAATAGCCTCTTATTTGGCTAAACTAAAATCATCTGTATTCACAGATAGATTGAAGACCAACGAAATTTTGGTTACTTCAGATACCGTTGTATGGCATCAGAATGAATCTCTGGCCAAAGCAGAAAGTGAAGTTGAAGCCAAAGAAATGCTCAAAAAATTATCAGGGCAATGGCATGAAGTTATTACCTCGGTATGCTTTACTACCAAAACCCAACAAAAAATAGTTAGCGCTACAACCAAAGTGAAACTTGCCGAATTGACCGTTGAAGAAATAGCATACTATATCGAGACCTTTAAACCCTATGATAAAGCTGGTGCATACGGAATTCAAGAATGGATCGGACTTATTGGTATCGAAGAAATTAGAGGTCTTTACACCAATGTGGTCGGTTTACCTACCCAATTAGTTTACAAAACGTTAATGGCTATTGTTGCCTAGGTATTGTTGGTTAATTTTGGCAAAAACCATTAGTTATGAAAAAGTGGATTCGATTTGAACTTCTTATAGTACTTTTCGCATTAACCATAGTGACATTTGAAAGCTGTAAAGAAAAATCTGGTTCAACTTCTAAAGAATTGGCTCTAAATACAAAAGAAACGAAAAAGGTTGAAAAAAAATCTCCAAAAAAACCCTTGTCCGAAGCGTTTAAAAAGTATTGGTATGCCGGTAATGCTGAAATAACATCATACAAGTTGCAGCAAGCAAGGTATGGCGAACTAAGAGAAGGAACCGCTGTGCTTATTTATGTAACGGAACCTTTTCTACCTGAAGTTCAGGTGAAAGCGGATGGAAGTAATGCAAGCAATGTTCCTGTACTAAAACTAAATGCTACTAAAAAATATTTAACTGGTATTTACCCCTATTCTATAATGAGCAGTACTTTTTATCCCGTTCATGACAACCAACATGCGCTAAAAACTAGTTTATCGGTTCAAGAGTGGTGCGGCCATGTCTATTCACAACTGAACAATAGGGAAGAATTTGAATTTACATCACATTCGTATTTTGAAGGAGAAGCAGACCAAAATTTAAAGTTAGATAAGGCTATTCTTGAAAATGAAATATGGAACAAAATTAGAATTAACCCGAATGACCTTCCTGTTGGGGAAATTGACATTGTACCATCCCTAGAGTTTTTTAGAACAAAGCACCAAGATATGCAAGCGCTAAAGGCCGAGGCCAGCTTAACAACGTCTAAGGGAATGAGTTCTTATACCATCGACTATGGTGCCGATATTCGCAAACTGACCATTAATTTCACAACAGATTTTCCATATTCAATAGAAAGCTGGAAAGAAGAGTTCAAGAGCGGTTATGGTCCTAGTGCGAAAATCCTTTCTTCAACAGGAACGAAAATAAAAAGTATTAAAACACCCTATTGGAGGCAAAATTCAAATAAATTTATCGCCTTAAGAGATAGTTTAGGTCTATGATTGCATTAAAAAGCTTTGTTGAAGAATTTCAAAGTGAGTTGGCAGGTACTTTAATTGCATTTGCTGTTTTTCTTTTTCTTCGTTTTTTACTGGTAAAAACGATTAGGCGTATTGGTCGTAAAAGCGATATCAATCAGGTAAGAACGGTTTTGGTAGGCAGGTACCTAACCTTTGCCCTAATTACTTTAATACTTATTGCGTTGCTTTTTATTTGGAAAGTAGACTTTAAGGAGTTAGGTCTTATTCTATCATCTTTCTTTGCGGTTTTAGGTGTTGCCTTGTTCGCCAGCTGGTCTATTTTAAGCAATATTACTGCCGGTATTATCTTATTCTTTTATTTTCCTTTTAAAATTGGAGATAGAATTCGAATACTCGATAAAGACTTTCCTGAAGAAGCCATTATTATAGATATTCAAGCCTTTAATATCAATCTTAAAAAAGATGATGGCGAGCTACTCACCTATCCTAACAATTTGTTGTTGCAAAAAGGTGTGGTACTCATTCAAAAACAAGTAGCTACGGGTGAAGACCTCGAACAGCATTTTTAGGCTGTTAAAGAAGTTCTAAATCTAAACTTCTAGGTAGCTAATCTTTCTATATTTGGGGATAATTAAATAACCAACTATGCAATATACAAGGGCTTTTGTTCTAGTCTGTCTATTACTCTGTATAAGTATTACGGCCCAGACTCCGAAAAAGCTATCATCTAACGATATTCATCACGAACTTGAAAAGCTTAACTTCTTGGGTACAGCACTCTATTTAGCTGCGCATCCAGATGATGAAAATACCCGGCTAATATCCTATTTGGCAAACCACACCAAAGCGCGTATGGCATATTTATCACTAACAAGAGGTGATGGAGGTCAGAATTTGATCGGTGCCGAGCTACGTGAATTGCTTGGCGTATTAAGAACACAAGAATTATTAGCCGCAAGAAGAGTTGATGGTGGTGAACAACAATTTACCCGCGCAAATGATTTTGGTTATTCAAAGCATCCTGATGAAACATTAGAGATTTGGAACAAAGAGCAAGTTTTAGGAGACGTTATTTGGACAATTAGAAACTTAAAGCCCGATGTAATCATAAATCGATTTGACCATAGAAGAGCTGGCAGAACCCATGGACACCACACCTCTTCTGCCATATTAAGTATGGAGGCTTTTGATTTGGCAGCGAGTAAAGATGTATATCCAGAACATTTAGAAAGTACAGATGTTTGGCAACCTAAACGTCTTTTTTATAATACCTCATGGTGGCGTTATGGCAGTCAAGAAGCATTTGATAAAGTGGACAAGTCTAATATGTTGAAAATGGATGTTGGCGTTTACTACCCTGCATTTGGCAAATCAAATAATGAAATTGCTTCTTTGGCGAGCAGTCAACATCTCTGCCAAGGTTTTGGTCGCATATCAACAAGAGGTTCGCAAGATGAATACATAGAGCTATTAAAAGGTGATTTGCCAGAAAATAAAAACAATATTTTTGATGGTATTAATACGACTTGGTCCAGAGTGAAAGGCGGTGTGGCAGTTGGTGAAATTTTATATGAAGTTGAAAAGAATTTTGACTTTAAAAACCCTTCATCGCATATTCCTAAGTTACTAGAAGCCTATACATTACTCCAAAAGGTTGAAGATAAGCATTGGAGAGAACTTAAATCTGAGCATTTAAAGGATATTATTCTTGCATGTTCGGGGCTTTATCTAGAGGCAAATGCATCTAGCTCTTCAGCCACCAGAGGCGAGACCTTAAAAATTGTAGTTGAGGCTTTAAACCGAAGCAATTCTAAAATTAAACTTAATGCTGTGGTAATCGAAAACACAGGTGCTTCGATTCGGCAAGCGGTAAATCTGGCTACCAACAAGAAAGAAAGCTTAGAGCTCGATCTAACCATTGCAAAGAAGGCGGCATTTACGACCCCATATTGGCTTGATACAAAAGGAAGTCTGGGCATGTATGAGGTAAGCGACAAATCTTTAATCGGTAAACCAGAAACTCCGCCGGCATTTATGGTAAATTATGAGTTGGACTTTAACGGTACCTTTTTAAACTTTAAAAAACCAATAGTCTATCACTATTCAAAACCCGACAAAGGTGAAATTTATGAACCTTTTGTAGTGCTCCCAGAAGTAACATCCAGTTTTAAAGATGACGTTATTTTATTTGCCGATAACAGTGCAAAAGAGATTACGCTTTCAATCAGGGCAGGAAGAGATAAGATTTCAGGCACGGTAGCTCTGAATCATCCTAAGGGTTGGTCTGTTAGTCCGTCCTCAATCGACTTTGAAATTGCTCAAAAAAATGATGTCCAAAATTTTCTTTTTAAGGTAAGCCCTCCAAAACAAGAAAGTGAAGGAAGTATTTTTCCAGTAATAACGGTAAATGGAAACTCGTACACTAGAAAGTTGGTCGAAATTAA
>CALBVX010000017.1 GCA_937969515.1 uncultured Croceitalea sp.
TTCGATATCCGGAAACATATTATTGACCGCAGAAATCAAATAAATGGCGTCCGCGATATCTGTTTTAACATTGTCCTTATCCAAATTAAAATTGGTATCCGTAGTGCCGACATAGGTGATTTTTCCTCTAGGGATGGCAAACATCATTCTACCATCGGGAATATCGAAATACACGGATTGTTTTACTGGAAGTTTTTCAAAAGGAAATACCAGATGTACCCCTTTTGTCAAATGTAGTCGCTTTCCTTTTTTAGAATTATTAGTACTTCGTAACTCATCAACCCAAGGGCCAGCGGCACTTATTACATATTTTGACTTGATATTGAACTGTGTGCCTGTGGCCACATCCATAACCTGTACTCCGGCTACTTTTTCATCTTCATAGATAAAATTCTCAACTTCCGCATAGTTTAAGGCCTTTGCACCGTAATTCAGGCTTGTTTTAATATTTTCGATGGTCAATCTTGCGTCATCGGTACGGTACTCGGCATAGTAACCTGCACCGTTTAGAATCTTTTTAGGCAAAAGCGGCTCTAGTTTTAAGGCCTCTTTCTTTTCAAGCATTTGCCTTTTATCATAACCAGTCACCTGAGCCAAAATATCATAGACTTTAAGCCCAATAGACGTCAACCACTTACCATATGAACCTCCGTCGATTAGGGGTAGAAGCATTTTCTCGGGCAATACCAAATGTGGGGCCAATTTATGCACAATGGCACGCTCAGAACCCACCTCTTTTACCAACCAAAAATCGAACTGTTTTAGATAGCGTAAACCTCCATGTATCAATTTGGTCGACTTGCTGCTGGTACCAGAAGCAAAATCTCCCTTTTCTACCAAAGCTACTTTCATTCCCCTAGATGCCGCATCCAAGGCGATTCCCCCTCCTGTTATTCCACCGCCGATTACAACCAAATCATAAGTTTGGGTAGAAAGTTCTTGAATAATTTCTTTTCGATCAAGGTTAGAAAATCTAATCATGCTGTTCTTTTTCATAAATTTTATACAAAGATGCAAAAATATGTATGCTACACTATGCTATTATTAATTTTTTGTTGCCTTACATACTGGGCTTTTGTCCAAAGTCATATTCTCGTTCTACCACACAGACCCTTACTTTATACCAAGAATACCATTCTTTTATGCCCCTGTCTTGCGCCGTAAGGTGTTCTAAATTAGCCTTCCAGTTTACGATGGCCTCTTTCGATTCCCAGTAACTTATCGCAATTCCTAAACCCGAACGAGCACTTTCAAAATCTAAAAATCCAGGTTGTTCCCTGGCAAGCTTTTCCATTTTAATCGCGGTTTCACTGTAACCATCATCACCTGGTGTTCTTGTATTGGTAAAAATCACGGCGTAGTAAGGCTTTTTTAATTCCATTATTGAATATATTCTTTCTCTAAAAAATAACTTACAATCGCCTCTTTCATTAAAACGGTCTGCTCACCGGCCTTTAAAGGAGGTAGTTCTTCCTTTATATTGTAGTGCGGCCAACCATCATCATCAAAAAAATCGAACTCATAATAACCATAAGGTTCGAGTAATCTACAAATTGCAATGTGTATTAAATTTACCTTTTCGTCTTTCTTGTACTTTTTTTCATATTGCCCTAATTCTTGCACTCCTACTAAATAAATAATAGCGTCCAACTCCAACTGGTCACCATCCGCAAATTGCGCAGAAAGCTTTTCTACAAGTATATCCCAACGTTCTTTTAAAACTGTATCCCTGGCCATAAAAAGATAAAATTCAAAGGTACAAATTCAATATCCTATATTTGTTCAAAACACTATTATCATGAGTTTTCTCGACATCGTTTTAGGCATTCTTCTCGTGTGGGGACTTTATAAGGGCTTAAAAAACGGCCTTTTTTTAGAACTTGCTTCTCTGGTCGCCCTTGTAGCCGGAATTTATGGCGCTATTCACTTTTCTTATATCGCTGGGGACTATCTATGGCAAAATATGGAATGGAACGAAAAGTATATTAAGGTGACCGCTTTCTTGATCACTTTTGTGGCCATAATTGTACTCGTCGGCCTGGCAGGAAAATTACTTACCAAAATAGCAGATTTTGCAATGCTGGGGATTCTGAATAAAATTGCCGGTGGAATTTTTGGGGCTTTAAAAGTAGCTATAATTTTGGGCGCAATGCTTGTGTTTTTTGAAAAGGCGACATCATCTTTTAACTTTATTAATAAGGACACCCAGAATGAATCGATACTTTATAGACCGGTTCGAGATATAGGCGCTTTTGTTTTTAGTCAGGTTTTTAAGGAGGAAAAAGTTGATGATGAGGCCAAAAAATAGCTTTATTAGGCAGTTCTTCCTATAAATCATACACTACATCGAAAATCACAAGAGTACCTTAGTTTGAATTTGCCAAAGAAGCTACATTTAAACCTGCTCTTCTTAGAGCATTGAAGTTTACCCCATATCTTCATTATGAACTGCCGCTATCAAGTAAGATACGAATGAGCAGGACACTATTTTTAAGACTACTTTTATTTACATGTGCACTATTTACCTTGTCTTGCACAACCGAAGAACTAGCAGAACCCAATACCGTCGAGGCCCTTAACGACACCAGATTAGAAGCCGAAATAATGGAGCTTGTTAATTCTCACAGAAGTACACTAGGGTTAGGTAAATTAAATTTCAACGAGGTTGCCTATACTTACGCCGGTGAACATAATGACTATATGATTGCGAAAGGCAGTCTAAGCCACGACAATTTTAATCAACGGGCGTCGAGAATTTCGTCAGAAGCAAATGCAGAAAGGGTTGGCGAAAATGTAGCCAAAGATTATTCATCTGCAGAATCGGTTTTCAACGGTTGGTTAAAGAGCGAATCACATAAAAAAAATATTGAAGACATTTATACGCATACCGCAATTAGTGTAAAGAGAAATTCTGAGGGTGACCTTTACTTTACACAAATCTTCTTCAAATGATAAAATGAATACTACATTGTTGTAACTGAACGATGTTTTTTGCAGTTGTTCCATAACAAGTATTTTCTTACATCCTTGAAAAGGACATTAACGGCGATAAAGTGTTAAAAATGCCATGAAAAGCAGCTTTTTAACGATGAAAAAACCCTTGTCTTTCATCGATAAGCCCTTATAGGTTCTTATTTTGCAGCTTATCGAAATTTTTAACCAAGATAAAGGTTTTTTAATGCGTAAAGTGGAGTTGAGTTGTAGTTTCGCTAAGCAAAAAAATAACAAAAACGATTTAAAGATTCCCCCAAATCATGAAATCAAATTACATCTTTTTATTACTTATTATAATTGTTCTTGCTTCTTGTTCGTCACCTTCAATAGAAAATGAAGAAGCCTTATTCGAAAATGAGAACACCGCATTAGAAAGTACAACGCTAAATGCTTCTACCGTAGAGAAAGAAGTTTTTGAAGCAATCAATTCACACAGAGAAGAAATGGGCTTGACCAAATTGGTATATAGCAACGAAACCTATAAGTATGCCGAAGAGCATAATAGCTATATGATTGCCGAAGGAAAAATTAGCCATGACAACTTTAATTCAAGAGCAAATGCAGTAGCTAACGAAACTGGTGCCTCTGTTGTAAAAGAAAATGTAGCCAAAAACTATCCAAAAGCCGAACAAGCATTAAAAGGCTGGTTAAACAGCAAATCACATAAAGATACAATAGAAGGTGACTTTACACATACCACTATAAGCGTAAAGGCCGATGACAAAGGGAAATTATACTACACACAATTATTTTTCAAGATATAAATAAGGTTAAGAAATAGATACATGTTTTAAATTAAGTATTGAGGTTTGGAGAAAAGGTCTGCGGTGATGCAGACCTTTTTATTTGCAAAAACCTGCTGTGAGAATAATTTTATACCTTTCTGAAAAAGAAGAATGATACTCATATTAGCTAAAGTTATAACCGTAATCGTCGCCTTAATGCATTTCTATTTTTTATGGCTAGAGATGTTTGCTTGGACTACGAAAGGGAAAAAGGTATTTCGAAACTTTCCTGCAGACTTATTCGAGCCTACCAAAAGTATGGCTGCCAATCAAGGGCTCTATAATGGCTTTCTAGCTGCGGGTCTAATTTGGTCACTTTTTATAGGCAATCCCTTATGGGCGGCCAACGTGGCTTTATTTTTTCTTACCTGCGTTGCAATTGCGGGAATTTATGGCGGGTTTTCGGTGTCAAAGAAAATATTCTTTGTCCAGGCAGTTCCAGCATTGATCGGTATTGTTCTTTGGCTTTTCATCCGCTAAATATTGAATTACCTACTTCGCAACTAACAATACTATTCTTTGTAGTTTTGTGAAAAATCTAACAATACACTTTTTAAAAGTTATAAAATGTCAAAAATCGCAGCTACTTTCGGCTTAGACAAAGCCCTTGAACAACTTGGCCTAAAAGAAATCAATTCAGGAACCTCAACAGGTTCCAATAATTTTGGTTCTGGAGAATTGATTGAATCATATTCCCCAGTCGATGGCTCGCTTATCGGAAAAGTGAAAAGCACCACCAAAGATGACTATGAAAAAGTATTGAATACAGCTACTAAAGCCTTTATAGATTGGCGCTCGGTGCCCGCACCTCAAAGAGGTGAGATGGTCCGCCAGTTCGGAGAAAGACTAAGAGAGCTTAAAGAACCATTAGGTAAATTGGTCTCTTATGAAATGGGTAAATCATATCAAGAAGGTCTTGGAGAGGTACAAGAAATGATTGATATCTGCGATTTTGCCGTAGGGCTTTCAAGGCAGTTGCATGGCCTTACCATGCATTCTGAACGACCTGGGCATCGCATGTACGAGCAGTATCACCCACTTGGTGTTGTAGGAATTATTTCTGCCTTTAACTTTCCGGTAGCGGTATGGGCTTGGAATACCGCATTGGCGTGGATTTCCGGTGATGTTTGTGTTTGGAAACCTTCGGAAAAAACACCATTATGCGGTGTAGCCTGCCAAAATATTATTGCACATGTTTTGAAGCAAAACAATTTACCGGAAGGAATCTCATGTTTAATAAATGGTGATTACAAAGTAGGTGAGTTAATGACCAATGATAAGAGAGTTCCTTTAATTTCTGCAACCGGTTCTATAAGAATGGGTAAAATAGTTGCTCAGGCTGTAGCCGCAAGATTGGGAAAATCACTATTGGAGCTTGGTGGTAACAATGCTATAATCGTTACCCCCGATGCAGATATTAAAATGACGGTTATAGGCGCTGTTTTCGGAGCAGTCGGTACCGCCGGTCAACGCTGTACCTCTACCAGAAGATTAATTATTCATGAATCCGTTTACGATAATGTTAAAAACGCCGTAGTTGATGCCTACAAGCAACTTCGCATTGGAAATCCCTTAGACGAAAATAATCATGTCGGCCCCTTAATAGATACTGATGCAGCAAAAATATATACGGATGCTTTAGAAAAAGCAAAAGAAGAAGGGGGATCTGTTTTAGTTGAAGGCGGTATACTCTCTGGAGATGGCTATGAAAGTGGTTGTTATGTAAAACCTGCAATTGTAGAAGCAGATAATAGCTTCAATATTGTTCAAGAAGAGACCTTTGCACCGATATTATATTTGCTTAAGTATTCTGGTGAAGTAGAAAACGCCATTGCACAACAAAATGGTGTTGTACAAGGCTTGTCTTCGGCTATTATGACAAACAATCTAAGGGAAGCTGAGCGTTTTTTATCTGCATCGGGTAGCGATTGTGGTATCGCCAATGTTAATATCGGTACTTCAGGAGCTGAGATTGGCGGTGCTTTTGGTGGTGAAAAAGAAACGGGTGGAGGCCGCGAAAGCGGTTCTGATGCATGGAAAATTTATATGCGCAGACAAACTAACACCATTAACTATACAACAGAGCTGCCCCTAGCACAGGGAATTAAGTTTGACTTGTAATATTTATTACCATATAACACTTTAAAAAAAGCTTCCTATTCAGTTTTAGATGGGAAGCTTTTTTATCAGGTAAGGCTATGGCCTTCTTAAAAGTAAAACCGCTGCCCCACTAAGAACAACGGTTTAAAACCAACTTAACTAACTCAAACTTAATATTTGAAAACCCTATCTCAGTGCCGGAACTTTGTCGGGAGAAATAGGGTTATTACCAAAATTTTGTTCTAATTTCTTACTATTATGTTTTAGGTCAATTAACACTCATATAACCTGTAGAGAAAATTGTGTATTTGGTCATTTTTTATCCTTTTTTGCGCCTAGAATAAAAATTGTGTTGATTCCTTTTAACATCCAACTAATTGGTTTCTAAGAAATTCCTTTGAAAAATTTAACTTTTTTTAAGAGATTTTTAATACTTTGGGGTCTTAAACACTAATTACTATTAACATGACTAGAAACCTGTCCTATCTATTAGGTATGATCATTACGATCTTAGCAGGAATCTATTTTTATCTAAGCTGTTGCAGTGAATGCGGAACCCAAGTGGCCGATACTGATGCTGAAGCAGCACAAGAAGAGATAGTTCCTCCCAAAGAACCAGAAGCCACTACTTTCCCCTTTTCTTTTAAAGATGGAGATTACGCTTTTGAGGTTCAAGACAATTTCAATTTTAAACTTTCCTCAGCCTCTTTTTTAACTCCCCTCTCCGATACTATCGGCAGTGGAATAGAAGGATTAAAGGGTTATTTGGCAGAAAACGCTAACAAAGTGATTAACATCACAGGCTTATACAAAAGTGAAGAAACCAATAATACGGCTTTCCCAAACTTGGGCCTAGCCCGAGCAAACAAAGTAAAAAACTATTTTGTTTCACAAGGTATACCTTCTGCACAAACGAATACGTTCGGAAAATTGATGGATGATTTCCTTCCTCTCGATGACACGCTCTTGGGCCCAATTACCTATGAAATTAATACACAGGCTGAAGATGCTGACGAAGCATTAAAAGCACTTTATGATGATATCAAGGCGAACCCCTTAGTATTATATTTTAATACCGGTGAAGCAGCTATTAATTTAACGCCTGAGCAACGTGAAAAAGTGGCCAAGATAGCACGTTATCTAGACAAGGTAGATGGCGCCACATGCAATGTTGTAGGTCATACCGATAATACTGGCTCTAGAACGACCAATATTCGATTAGGCCTAGAGCGGGCAGATTTTGCTATGGCATACCTTATAAAAAACGGAATAACCGCATCAAAAATCAAGACTAGTTCAAAAGGCCCTGATTCTCCTATTGCGACCAATGCAACCGAAGAAGGCAGGTCTAAAAACAGAAGAACTGTTGTAACACTAAATTAAATAACACAATACTAAAA
>CALBVX010000018.1 GCA_937969515.1 uncultured Croceitalea sp.
ATTCTTATTTGTAATCCAGGCAACCCAACAGGTTATCTGTATAACAAAGAGGAAATTGAGCAACTGGCTGAATTGGTAAAAAAACGCAACCTTTTCTTGATTGCCGATGAAGTGTATCGTGAATTTGCTTATGATGGCAAACAGCATTATTCCCTATTAGGTATTTCCGGATTGGAAGATTATGCCATTGTTATTGATTCCGTTTCTAAACGATATAGCATGTGCGGTGCAAGAATCGGATGTTTGGTATCCAAAAACAAAGAAGTGATACAAACGGCCTTAAAATTCGCACAGGCAAGGCTATCCCCTCCAACTTTGGCACAAATAGCAAGTGAAGCAGCTTTGGATACGCCTCAAAGCTATTTTGACGATGTCATAGAAGAATACGTCTCTAGAAGAGACTTATTGATATCAGAATTACAAAAAGTTGAAGGAGTCAAAGTTGCCCAACCCAGTGGTGCTTTTTATTGTGTCGTAAAATTACCTGTAAAAGACTCTGATGACTTTGCACAATGGCTGCTTGAAAAATTCAATGTGGACAACGAGACCGTTATGGTCGCGCCAGCTGCTGGCTTTTATGCTTCCGAAGGTTTGGGAAACAATCAGATACGAATAGCATATGTGCTGGAGAAAGAACAGCTTAAAAAAGCAGTTCACATTCTCTCCGAGGGATTAAAACAATATCACAATTCGTGAACATTCAAGAAAACATCTCTTTAAAATCTTACAATACATTTGGTATTGAAGCAAAAGCTAAGTTCTTTTTGGAGGTGAACAGCTTATTGCAGCTGCAAAAAGCATTACAATTGTCGGCCTACCCCGAGAAATTTGTAATCAGTGGTGGTAGTAATATGTTGCTTACCAAAGATATTGATGCTTTAGTATTGCATATCAATCTCAAAGGAATCTCAGTCTTTGAAGAAGAGGAAGAAGCTGTAGTTATTAAAGTTATGGCGGGTGAAAATTGGCACCAACTTGTACTCTGGTCTTTGGAACAAGATTATGGAGGCTTAGAGAATCTTTCCTTAATTCCCGGAAATACCGGTACGGCACCTATACAAAATATAGGAGCTTACGGAACCGAGCTGAAAGACATCTTTGTTAGCTGTGAGGCCATGGATATCCGCACGCAAGAATTAAAGGAATTCAAGAAGGAAGATTGTAAGTTTGGTTATCGGGAATCAATTTTTAAAAAAGAGGTGAAAGGGCAATTCATCATTACCTCGGTCAAACTAAAACTTACGAAAAGCAACCATAAGTTAAACACCCTTTATGGGGCCATCGAAGATGAATTAAGTAAACATAATATTATTCACCCCACCATAAAAGATGTATCAAATGCTGTAGTGGCTATTCGAAAGAGTAAATTACCAGACCCTCAAGAGATAGGTAATAGTGGCAGTTTTTTCAAAAACCCAGTAGTTTCAAAAAAGACCTTTGAAGCTTTCAGCAAAAAAAATCCAGATGCTCCGTTTTATGCGGTGGATAACAAAACCTTTAAAATACCTGCAGGTTGGCTTATTGAGCAATGTGGTTTTAAAGGAAAGCGTTTTGGTGATGCCGGAGTGCACGAAAAACAAGCCTTAGTACTCGTAAACCATGGCAATGCCACTGGAGAAGAAATTTTAGACCTAGCATACGAAATTAAAAAGGCAGTTTTAGATAAGTTCAATATCAGTATTGTTCCAGAAGTAAATATTATAAAATAACCCCCGCATTTCTAAGTAGAAAAACAGGGGTTATACCAAACCAAACTAACCAAAAATTTATATACGTTTAAACTGTTGTCTTTATTTTAAATTAAATACGCTGTAATAATCAATTTCTTACTTTAGCGTTTGTATATATACGATAAGAAATATTTTTTGGACTTTTTTAGAAGCTATTTTTTATCAACGCCCTATAAATGAGCACACTACTTGAAAAACATATTGTAGAATTATTACAAGATCGAGATGAAAAGGCAATTTCACTACTTTATGACAACTATGGTGATACCCTTTATGGAGTTGCCTATAAAGTAGTGAAGGATGAAGATTTAGCGCAGGATGTATTGCAAGAGAGTTTTATAAAAATCTGGAAGAAATCAGATTCTTATGATGCTAGCAAGGCAAAGCTTTTTACTTGGTTATTTAGAATTACAAGAAATACGGCAATCGATAAATTAAGGAGTGTAAACACAAAAGCCGATAAAGAAATCCAAATTGACGTTTCAGACGTATATAACTTAGGCACAAGAGGTATTATGCCCGAGTTGATGGATGTTAAGGAGAACCTTGACAAAATTGAGCCGAAGTATAAAGTAGTCCTCGAAGCCTTATTTTTTGAAGGAATGACCCAACAAGAAGCGAGTGATGAACTCGACATCCCTTTGGGTACAATTAAATCGCGACTGAAAATTGGACTTCGCGAATTGCGTAAAATATATGGCACATCAATGGTGCTGGCAATAGTTTTAAGTGTGTTGTAATGAAAGAAAAGATTAAAATATTTTTAGATACCGACCTGTTGGAAAAATACCTCTTAGGTTCTACAACTACGGAAGAATCGCTCAGAGTAGAGCGTTATATTGCCATGTACCCTGAAGTAAGGGAAGCATATAACGAACTGCAAGAAAATCTTGAAACTTTTGCCAAAATGCATGCCTTAAAGACACCTCAAGGCCTTAAAGAGCAGATTCTTTTTAGAATTAGGCAAGAAAAGCGAAGTAGAAGTAAATTTTACAGATTTGCTGTAGCGGCGAGTATTGCGGCCTTAATTTTTGCCGGAGCAACCTATTTCTTTTACAATCAGAATAAGAGTTTACAAGAAGAAAATTTGATTGTAAATAGTAAGATTCAAGATTTAGAGAATGATATGAAAATTCAGCTTGAAGACATCAGAAACCAATATATCGTTCTTAACAATCCTAATACAAGAAGATTTACCGTTAATGGTAATAAAAAAGCCCAGGAGTTAAAGGCTGTTGCCTACGTAAACCCGGTAAAGAAATTATCGTATATAAACGTAAGTAACCTTCCACAACTTCCTGAAGACAAATGTTTTCAAATGTGGGCGGAAGTTAATGGTGAAATGGTGAATCTAGGAATCATCAAACAATTCGATGATAAGGAAAAACTGTTGGCCCTACCCTACGCAGATAATGCTGTTAGCTACATCACCATAGAACCTCAAGGAGGAAATGAAACGCCCACAGTGCAAAATATCGTAGCGAATATCAAGTACTAAATTTCCCTTAAAGGAAAATAGTTTCAGCATTTCTTCAGTGCATATTTTGTACTTTTGTACAAAATTCCATACATGAAGTTGATTCTTCTCACTATAGCACTTTTGGCCTTAGCTTTCGCGGGTATAGCCATTAAAATTTGGTCAAAGAAAGATGGCAAATTTGCAGGAACATGTGCCAGTCAAAATCCTTTTCTAAATAAAGAGGGCGAAGCCTGCGGTTTCTGTGGAAAACTGCCCGATGAACAAGACTGCAAAAAAGATGCAGTTGCATAATGCCCCTTGCAGACAACCCGTAAATTACTTTTTTGGATAAAACAGACGAAGTTTTAAAAGAGAGAATAGACAAGGCTAAAGCTGGAAATCAAATTGCTTTTAGTTCTTTATTAGATACCTTTTGGAATTATGTGTACTATTTTCAATTGGAACGGACCAAAAATGAAAATGACGCCGAAGACATTACCATTCAAACCTTCTCAAAGGCATTTGATAAAATAAAGACTTATGATGATAACTATGAGTTTAAAACTTGGCTCATTACAATTTCGAAAAATATACACGTAGACCTTATTAGAAAACGAAAACGCAATGTGTTGGAAGGTATTGAAAATAGTACTTCCGATGCTGTCAAAAAAGTGCTGGACGAATCCCCTACCGTGGAAGACCAGCTAATTACGGAACAGAATTTGGCTACTTTACTTTCCCATATCAAAAAACTGAAGCCCCACTATCAAGAGGTTATCAATCTGCGCTATTTCAATGAATTGAGCTACGCAGCTATTGCAAAAGAGCTGAACGAACCAGTAAACAACGTTAAAGTAAAGCTCTTAAGGGCGAAAAAATTATTAGCGGAAATCATTAAAAGCAAGTAGGTTTTCTAAAAAACAGTTGACCCCCAATTCGTATATTTGCAATAAAGAATTTGTTATGAGTGTAGAAACTGCCGAACATGTGCGCCCACCAAAAGGCAAACCAAAATGGTTAAGGGTAAAATTGCCCACAGGTAAAAAATACACTCAACTTCGCGGATTAGTTGAAAAATACGACCTTCATACCATATGCACCTCGGGTAGTTGCCCTAATATGGGTGAATGCTGGGGAGAAGGTACCGCGACTTTTATGATTTTAGGTAATGTTTGCACACGTTCTTGCGGCTTTTGCGGTGTTAAGACTGGCCGACCAGAAAGTGTAGATTGGGCCGAACCAGAAAAAGTAGCACGTTCCATCAAAATCATGGGGATCAAACATGCCGTAGTTACTTCTGTTGATAGAGATGATTTAAAGGACATGGGGTCCATCATTTGGGCCGAAACGGTAAAAGCTATCCGTAGAATGAATCCTGAAACTACTTTAGAGACGTTAATTCCAGATTTTCAAGGTATTGAAAATCATTTGGACAGAATTATAGAAGTTGCTCCTGAAGTAATTTCGCATAATATGGAGACTGTAAAAAGGCTAACCAGAGAAGTGCGAATACAGGCGAAATACGACCGAAGTCTTGAAGTTTTGAATTACCTCAAAAAAAATGGTGCTAACCGAACAAAATCTGGAATTATGCTAGGTTTAGGCGAGTTAGAAGAGGAAGTAATACAAACCATGAAAGACCTTAGGGCAGTAGATGTTGATGTCGTGACCATTGGTCAATATTTACAACCATCTAAAAAACATTTACCCGTCAAACAATTTATCTTACCTGAACAGTTCAAAAAATATGAAAGTATTGGTTTAGAACTAGGTTTCAGGCATGTAGAAAGTGGGGCTTTAGTGCGTTCTTCATACAAAGCGCACAAACATATTCATTAAGAGACACCGGTTTTAAAGCACAATTTCATATTCGCTCTAACATATAATATCAAATGAAAAATATCACTATTGGTATTAATGGTTTTGGAAGAATAGGCAGGACGCTCTTTAGACTTCTAGCTGATAATCAAAACATAACTGTTGTTGCTATAAATGATTTAGCCGATGCGGAAACACTTTCACATTTGGTGAAATATGATAGTATTCATGGCATGTTCCATAAGGAAATTTCCTTTAGAGAAAATAACATTCTTTTCCAAAATCAAGAGATACCCATTTTAAACTTTTCTCACCCTGAAGCCATTAATTGGGGCGATTATGACGTGGATATTGTAATAGAGGCCACCGGTAAATTTAAGTCGAAAAAGGATTTAGAAGGTCATCTTAAGAATGGTGCAAAAAA
>CALBVX010000019.1 GCA_937969515.1 uncultured Croceitalea sp.
AGAGCAACCTTTCATGATATAATAAAGGTGCTCGATACCATCGATGCCAGCATCAATGGCATCATTTAATTCAACCGTAAAGGGCATATGACCCGAAGTAATAATTCCCCGTTTTTCGGCCTCAATAATTGTTTTTAAATAGGCGCTCTCACTAATGCGGCTATCATAGAGTTTTACATAATCTGTTGGTATGTTTTGTAAGGAGTCCAGTGCTTTCTTAATGTCATTATCATTTTCTACCACCAAAGAACCTGCCCAGGTAGCATTGGAGCCATCGAGTTTAGGACCTGAAGTAAAAATCGTTGGTCCTAAAAGTTCTTCTTTTTCAATGGCCGCTTTCCATTCCATTACCGCTGGGGTCAAATCACCCCCAGCATCACGAACTGTCGTGATTCCGTTTGCAATAAAAAGTTTCAATAAATTTTTATTGGCATCGATTAAAGAATCACCACCTCGAAAATGCACATGATTGTCCCAAAAACCAGGCAAGGCATATTTTCCTTTCGCGTTAATAATCTTAGCGGTTGCCTTGTAATAAGCTCGTTCTTCGCCTTTTGTAATGATTTGCGCAATGCGACCGTCGGTAATAAAAATATCTTTCTTTTCAATAGTGCCTGTTGCAATATCGATAAGGTTTACGTTTTTAATGATGATATCAGACTTATCTGGCAATGGAGGGCAACCCCATAAAAGTAGACACCCCAAAAAGAGAAAAACGGTACGCATAAGATTTGTAAAAAGAGTTGATTACAAGATAATGACTATCGGTTAATATAGCGACGAAGCCCAATAAAAACTAGAATAAATATGGAATACCCAATAAAAAAAGGTATGATGTATTGTTTAAGCCCTAAGACCAACATAAGGCCTATCAATAACAATTGGAAACCAAGGCCAAAAGTAGAAACGGCGGTCATCAACCAATTGGGCAATTTCTTGCTCTCTGAAGCCTTTTTATCGAGGGTATAGATAATCTTATCAAAAGCACCGTAGAAAAAAGTGTAAAGCCCAAAAAGAATATCAACGTTTATTTGCTTTTCACCTTCCATGGCTATAGGTGGGTTATTTTCAAAAACCCTACTTGTAGTATCGCCATCGTGTTTGTTTCTAAGAATAACGTAATAATAATTATACAGGGTGCCTTGCAGTTCAATACCAACAAAAGCTAAGAGTGTGTAGAGTAATGAACCATCGGTAACGTACCAAATCGTTATTAAAAGGAGCAGGTTTAAGATGATGTCAGAAACAGAATCGAGATACCTGCCTGTATATGATGGGGTTTTTTTGACGCGTGCCAATTCTCCGTCAGCCGCATCTAGAATGGATTTTAAAACCAAAAAGAACGCCGTTGCCCAATAATGCTGGTTTAAAATGCAGTAAATAGCAAGCAGACCGCAAATAACGAAACCAATGGTAACATGAATAGGCGTAAACGCAGTATTTTTTAGCGATTTTGCGATGATTACGGCTATTGGCCTGCCATAATCCGATAGGTCTAAAAACTGGTTTTCTTTGGGTAATTTTGACATTTGAGGCGCCTTAACAACCCTACAATAACGGAAACACGCTAGCTTGCACTCTTGCTATGACAAGTACGAAAGTACTATTAAATTCAACAATTTTATGTAGCGTATTACTGGTTTTATAGTATTTGTTTAAGCCCGTTTTGTTTGAATCGTTTATTGATGCCCTAACTCACAACCGCAACCTGGCACAGTAAAACTCTTTGAAGCTTCGTGCCATGGAAAAGCTTGGTTGTATTTGTTATTTTCCCACCAAAATTGGCCCCGGTTTTCTTCTTTATTTCCGATTTCATTCATAGTGTCCGTATCAAACAGACGGCCATTCACCATAGTGTACCTTACAGTTTCCGTATTCTTAATATCTTCTAACGGATTTTTATCCAAAACAATTAAATCGGCAAGTTTGCCAACTTTTAGAGACCCAATTTCATCACCTGCGCCTATGTATTCAGCGCCATTTAGTGTTGCAGCCCTTAAAGCCTGCATATTGGTCATGCCACCTTGATGTAATAACCAGAGCTCCCAATGTGCGCCAAGCCCCTGTAACTGACCGTGAGCCCCTAAATTTACTTTAACCCCATTATTGGTCAATGCGGTCGCATCTTTAGAGACTAGAATATGGCCGTTTTCATATTCTTCATCGGGCACCATGGTCCGATGTCTAGAACGCGCGTCTACCAACCCTCTAGGGGTATATTTTAGTAGTTTCTCGTTCTCCCAAACATTATCCTTTTGGTAGAACCAGTATTCTCCATTGAGTCCGCCATAGTTGACAATAAGCGTTGGGGTATAGCCTGATGTACTGTTTTTCCATAGTTCGATAACGTCTTTGTACACAGGAGCAACGGGAATATTATGTTCCACTCCGGTGTGACCGTCCATAAGCATACTCATATTATGGTAAAAAGTAGAACCACCTTCAGGTACCACATTAATGCCCAATTCTCGGGCAGCTTGCATTACTTGTTGGCGTTGTTCACGCCTTGGTTGGTTATAACTCTTGACGGATTTGGCCCCATAGGCCTTTGTTCTACGGATGGAGGAACGTGCATCATCGAGGTTGTTAATAACGGCTTTAAAATCACCATCTGCCCCATACAGTATGATACCAGTGGAGTAGAGTCGTGGGCCTATCATTTCTCCAGTTTTGATCAGTTCAGACATTGCAAAAATAGACTCTGAATTGGCCGAGGGGTCATGCGAGGTAGTAACCCCAAAAGCAAGATTGGCATAGAGCTGCCAGTGCTTTTGCGTGGTTAGTCCATATCTAAATCCGCCAACATGTGCATGCGCATCAACAATGCCCGGCATTATTGTTTTACCTGAAACATCAAATACTTTAGCATTATTCGGCACTGAAATATCAGAAGACGCTCCCAGTTGTTCAATTCGGTTTTCATTAATGATGATAGTTCCATTTTCAATAACCACATCACCTTCCATAGTAATGATTCGGGCATTGGTAAAAGCTATCTTTCCAGATGGTTTATGATGTTTTAATTGAAGTCCAACTTTGATTCCTGTAGAATCGGGCTTCGCTACCTTTTCCGGAGAGCCTGGTAAAAAGGTATACCTGTCTTTGATGTTGTTTGAGAAATATTCGTCTCCCAAGGTCCACATAATTTTTTGACTGTCTTTCGACCAATGTAGATTGATGCCAGCATCTTTTGATAGCTGGGAAACAGGAACGAATTTGGAGTTGTTATCCAAATCAATCGTTTTACCTGTCATGACCAAAGGGGCGATATATGCTTTATGTAAGTTGGTAAAGGCAATCCATTGATTATCAGGACTCGGAACCAGTCTGTTTGCATATTTAGATTTCACATGTGTGCGCGCTTCTTTACCGTTAAGGTCAACCGATTTTAAACTTTTGGTCAAATTACCAAAATAAGTACCGCCAGTTTGGTAAAAGATTCGCTTTCCATTTTTGGTAAATGTAGGATACTCCCCTTCTTGTGAAACCCATTTCTGATTGCTTCCATCGGCGTTGATGGTATAAAGGCCTGTTTTCTTTGTAAAGGTTCTTCCCTGATCGTTATTTCCGCCTTCTTTTCTATAGGTAATTAGGTTTCCAGATGGACTAAAACTAGGTGTTCTGTAAATACCCTTTTCTGTGGTCAATTTTGTTGAAGAACCTCCAGTTACGGGCATCTTGTGGATGGCGCCCAGGTTTTCATCGTTCCAAGTAACAAAGACCAATTCTTTTCCATTGGGCGAAAAGGCAGGCTCGGCTTCAAAATCTGTATTACTGGTCAAACGTTTTGGTTTGCCATTAGGCAGTTTCTTGTTCCACAAATGCCCAACTGCTGTAAACACCAAAGTTTTTCCGTCAGGGGAAGTAACTGCATGGCGAATCACTTTGGCTTCAAAATTCTCAGGCGCCGCAGGGGAATTGAAATGAACGCGCTCTGCAATTTTGATGTTGTTTACTACCTTAAACGGAATATTTGTGACCTCTAAAGAATTCACATCTATCTTATGTATTTTTCCACCATTCCAGAATACGATGGCTTTATCATCTGGTGTCCAGTTAAAATTTGGGTAAACGCCAAAAATGGCCCATGCCTCTTGTTGGTCTTTGCTTAAACGGTCAAAAAGTGGCCATTCTTCACCAGTTTCCAAATCGTGTAAAAAAAGTACCGATTTGGTTCGGATACGCTTTACAAATGCAAGTTTTGAGCCATCTCTAGAAAGCTGAGGCCTAACTGCACCACCAGGACCGCCGGTTATGGTTATTGTTTTTCCTGTTTCAAAATCATAGCGTTTAATAACGTAGATTTGACTATTAGGATCCATATTGTATTGAAAATAGCCACCTGGGTATACATCTTCGCTATAATACACATACTTGCCATCAGGTGAAACACAGGGCTCGCCTAGATTTTGCTGATCGTTCTTTCGTTTGGTGATTTGAAGCCCAGAGCCTCCGGTGATATGATATTGCCAAAGTTCGCCTGCACCCAGAGAGCGCTGTGAAGTAAAGTGTTTGCGACCTATTAAATAATTGCCATCTGGGGTCCAATACGCATTATTTAGCAAACGAAAACTTTCTTTGGTCACTTGTTTCGCATCTGAACCATCGCTTTTCATCACCCAAAGGTTATCACCGCCACCCGCATCGGAGGTAAAAGCAATATGTTTTCCGTCAGGGCTAAATCGTGGTTGTACCTCAAAAGGAATTCCGCTTCGTAGTGCCGTTGCTTTCCCACCCATTATGGGCATTTTATAGATATCGCCTAAAAGGTCAAATACTATTGTTTTTCCATCCGGACTAACATCAATATTCATCCA
>CALBVX010000020.1 GCA_937969515.1 uncultured Croceitalea sp.
TCTTCCTTAATACTTCCATCTTTATTGAAACGCCAATCTCTAAAAAGATTTTGACCAAAACCAACTTTGCTCGTAGCTTTTAAAAAACGGGCAGGAATTATCTGATCGGTATCCACATTTTCTATAGGAAGTGGTATCGCGGTTGAAATTAATTTTTTAAACTTTTCCATTATACTGCTTCAAGTTCGGTTACATCCACAATTTTTCCTTCCACGGCAGTTAAGGCCGCCACCAATGGACTGGCCAATAGGGTTCGAGCTCCTTGACCTTGTCTTCCTTCGAAATTTCTGTTTGAAGTAGAAACACAATATTCTCCAGCAGGTATTTTATCATCGTTCATACCCAAACAGGCAGAACAGCCAGATTGCCTAATCTCAAAACCGGCAGTTTCAAATATATCTTGTAGACCTTCTTCTTTTATCTGTTTTGCCACCTGTTGCGAACCAGGCACTATAAGGGCAGTCACGTTGCCTGCTTTTTGTTTTCCTTTTATATGTGCGGCCGCTAATCTAAAGTCTTCGATCCTTGAGTTTGTACAACTTCCGATAAACACATAGTTTATAGGATGATTAATTAAAGATTGCCCCTTTTTTAAGCCCATATAAGTAAGTGCTTTTTCGAAAGAGGTGTCTTCAATTTCAGGAATATTCTCAGTTATTTTAATGCCCATACCAGGATTGGTACCATAAGTAATCATAGGTGCAATATCCGATGCATTAAAATGATATTCCGTATCAAAACTAGCATCTTTATCCGTTGGCAATGTCTTCCAATACGCAACTTTTTTATCCCAATCGTCTCCTTTTGGTGCAAATTCTTTGCCTTTGACGTATTCAAAAGTGGTTTCATCCGGCGCTATCATGCCACCACGAGCACCCATTTCAATGCTCATATTACATACGGTCATGCGCCCTTCCATACTCATATTTTCAAAGACGTCTCCTGCATATTCTACAAAATGACCGGTACCGGAATTCGTTCCGAGTTGGGCAATAATGTATAGGATGACATCTTTGGGCAATACGTTTTTATTAAGTTTTCCATTGACGGTAACGCGCATTTTCTTTGGCTTGTTAAGCAAAAGGCACTGACTTGCAAAAACTTGAGCCACTTGACTTGTACCTATACCGAATGCAATTGTGCCAAACGCTCCATGTGTAGAGGTATGGCTGTCACCGCATACCATAGTCATACCTGGTTGTGTAATACCGAGCTCTGGCGCCATTACATGAACAATCCCTTGATATTTATGTCCTAATCCATATAGGGTAACACCATGATTTGCACAATTTTTGGTTAGCATCTCTACCTGTTTTCGCGATAAAGCATCCTTAATTGTTAGGTGTTGATTTAATGTGGGTACATTGTGGTCTGCGGTCGCGACTGTTTTATCAGGTCTTGCTAAGGTAATACCTCGTTGTTCCAGTTCCGCAAAAGCTTGCGGACTAGTAACCTCGTGAATCAAGTGTTTATCAATGTATAAAATTTGGGGTCCGTTTGGGACAGTTTCAACTACGTGAGCATCCCAAACCTTATCAAAAAGTGTTTTCTTCATTAAGCAAGACTTTCTAATTCTATATTGCTGGTTTCAATAATCTCATGAATGTCAGAATCTACTATTTCTTTTTTAACATCAGCAAATTTTAGAAAATTGTCATAGACTTCGTCTAACTGTAATTTTGTTAACTCGTAACCAACTTTTTTAGCTCTATAAGCCAGTGCGGCTCTGCCACTTCTCGCGGTCAAAACTATTGAAGATTCACTTACACCAACATCTTCAGGGTCGATAATTTCATAAGTAGCACGATTCTTTATCACACCGTCTTGGTGAATACCAGAACTGTGGGCAAATGCGTTTGTACCGACGATAGCTTTGTTAGGTTGAACGGGCATTCCCATTTTTTGTGATACCATACCGCTAGTCTCAAAAAGGAGCCTAGTGTTTATGTTAGTATCTAAATTTAGGTCAGGGTGCTGCTTTAAAATCATTACAACTTCCTCTAAAGAGGTGTTTCCGGCTCGCTCTCCAATTCCATTAATCGTACATTCTATTTGTCTTGCCCCGTTTATGGCCCCGGCAATGGAATTGGCAGTTGCCAAACCTAAATCATTATGGCAGTGACAAGATAAAATGGCCTTGTCGATACCAGTGACATTTTCTTTTAGATACTTGATTTTCGCACCATATTCTTCTGGTAGACAATACCCCGTTGTATCGGGTATATTTAGTACGGTTGCCCCCGCCTTAATAACGGCTTCACAGACCCTTGCCAAATAATCATTGTCGGTCCTTCCAGCATCCTCAGCAAAAAACTCAACATCTTCAACAAATGATTTTGCGTATTTCACCGCTGCCACAGCTCTTCTGATAACCTCTTCTTGAGAAGTTTTAAATTTATATTTGATATGCGATTCTGAAGTGCCTATACCGGTATGTATTCTAGGTCTTTTGGCATATTGAAGTGCTTCGGCGGCAACTTTAATATCTTTTTCTACCGCACGTGTAAGGCCGCAAACCGTTGCGTTTTTGATAATCTTGCTAATTTCGTTAACTGAGTTAAAATCACCAGGGCTTGAAATTGGAAAACCGGCTTCTAGGATATCAACACCTAACTCTTCTAGTCTTTCGGCTAGAACTAACTTTTGTTTGGTATCTAACTTACAGCCAGGAACCTGTTCACCATCCCTAAGGGTCGTATCAAAAATTTGTACCTTATCTTTACCCATCATTTTGCGTAGTTTTAACGAATCTATACGAAGATAAAATACAGTAGTTCATGAACTGAATAGACCTGTATTCCATTACAATGTTAAATAGTTTTTCGAATAGGTTAAAATACTGTAAAACAATTATTTAAACGTTTTATTTTACGATGACAAATACCCAAAAGGATACCTTATTTGTTCTGGTTAAATCACTTTCAAAATCTGAAAAGCGCCAGTTTAAGCTTTATGTTGGTCGTTTGGGGGTAAATACGGATGCTAAGTTTTTGGCCTTGTTCAATTTAATGGACAAAATGCGTGTCTACAGCGAATCTCAAATTCTGGAAAGTGGAATTGTAAAAAAAACGCAGCTCTCTAACCTAAAAGCCCATTTATACAAGCAAATTTTGGTGAGTTTACGACTGAATCCGGTAAATCAGAATATCAGGGTGCAAATACGGGAACAATTGGATTTTGCCACAATCTTATATCAAAAAGGGCTTTATAAACAAGCATTGAAGATTTTAGATAAGGCAAAACATATTGCGATTGACAATGAAGAAAAAAATGTTGCTTATGAAATCGTTGAGCTTGAAAAGATAATAGAAACTCAATATATCACTAGAAGTATACCTGATAGGGCAGACGAGTTAGCTTTGCAGGCAAAAGAACTTTCTGCTCATAATGTGATGACCAGTAAATTGTCTAATCTGTCTTTACAGTTATACGGCATGATGCTTAAAGTTGGTTATGTCAGAACCGATGAAGACCTACAGGAAGTAACGGATTACTTCGAATCACATTTGCCCGACTACTCCATAGAATCATTGGGTTTTCGTGAGAAGCTTTGGCTTTATAAGGCCCATTTATGGTATAGTTTTTTGACCCAAGACTTTTTATCATCATATAAATACGCCAGCAAATGGGTGGACTTGTTTTATGAGAATGAAGAAATGATTCATTTGAACCCTGTTTTCTTTTTAAAGGGGAACCATTATCTCTTAGAATCGTTGTTCTACGTAAAGTATCGTTCTCAATTTAAACAGACTTTGGACCGATTGGAAAAAATGACGCAGAATTCTGATTTTCCAAAGAATGATAATATTTCTTCATTGGCATTTTTATATATCAATTCAAATAAATTAAATCTTCATTTTTTAGAAGGCACCTTCGAAAAAGGCTTATATCTAGTAAATATCGTTGAGTATGGTATCAACAAGCATAATGACCGAATAGACCAGCATCATATCATGCTTTTATATTACAAGATTGCATGTTTGTATTTTGGAAATGGTGATAATAAGAACTGTATTGTTTACCTAAAGAAAATTATCTCTAACAAAAACCTTAAGATGCGTGAAGATCTTATGTGTTTTGCACGTGTTTTGAGCTTAGTGGCCCATTATGAGGCGGGTATGGACTACCATTTGGAAGTTCAGCTAAAAAGCACGTACAAGTTTTTATTGAAGATGAACGATTTACAGGCGGTGCAAAAAGAAATGATAAAGTTCTTAAGGAGCTTGGGGGACATTTATCCGAATGAACTCCGCAATGAATTTTTAAAACTTCATAAAGAACTGAAAAAGTATGAGGACCATCCTTATGAAAAACGCGCATTTTTATATTTAGATATCATTTCTTGGTTAGAAAGTCATCTATATAATAAACCTGTCGGGCAAATAATTCGTGAAAAGGCCTTGACGATTACCCGATAGAGCAGCACTACTTCTTGTTTTTATAGTGTTTACCTTGTTTTAGAACTTTGTTTTTATATGCTTTAAAATAAATTGGTACGGCTTCATTTTTCCCATTCTGCACTACAAAATGTAAGTGTGGTTTTGTTGTGTATCCTGTATAACCAGATAAACCAATATACTGACCAGTTTTTACGTAATCCCCAGGCTTTACAAAAACACCTTGCGGTTGTAGGTGGTCATAGTGCCCTATGGTTCCATCTTCATGAAAAATCGCTATAGTATTAGCTTTGTATTTTAGTTCTTCACCGCCATGCTCGGTATACTTGTCTTGGGTTTTTATAACAATACCTGCCCTTGCC
This sequence comes from uncultured Croceitalea sp., assembly GCA_937969515.1. Lineage (GTDB taxonomy): Bacteria > Bacteroidota > Bacteroidia > Flavobacteriales > Flavobacteriaceae > Croceitalea > Croceitalea marina. The sequence goes on from CALBVX010000020.1 coordinate 4,760, forward strand.
GCATGAACTGGGGTGCCTTCGGGCATTGTAAAATCTATTGCGTAAAAAGATGTTTTTTTATCATGAGATACGCGACCAAAATTTGCTTGCATAATTTCATAGGCTTTTCCCTTTTCAAAAGGTAGGGCGTACAAATGTTTCGTGTCCTCAGTTAAATTTGCATCGCCCAAATTTCCTTTAAATTCAATAAATTGTGAATAATCAATAGCAGTAGTATCAATCACAAGGTTTAGAGGTACTGCAATGGTTTTAAACAGTGTATCTCGTTTACTGACTAGAGTAGCTTTGTTTACCCTTATTTTACCTTCCATTTCTAAATTTGGGGTAGTTTGAATTGTGATAGGAGCATGGTAGTTGTTTTCTAAATGAAAGAAAACAGAATCTGCGGTAATTTCATTAATGAATCGTATACCCTGATCTTTTCGTTGCCCTTTCACCGTTAACGAAATTAAAAGACAAAAAAGTGCGGTTTTTGTGAACTTGATGTTAAGCATTGAAATCTCTCTTTAAAATCTTCTATTGAGAGATACCGGGAGTACCTAGATTCATTTGAGGAAGAAGTCCTTTTGAAAATTCTTCAAATTGATTGTTCTTAGCTAGTTCACGAACTTTTACAGGGTCAAAATTGCCATTAAAATATAGAAAAGACCCGGTCGCATTGTCGTTGTTATAGATTAAAATCTCTTTTACAACATCGCGTTTTTCGCGTATAGAAACCACATTACGCTTTAATTCATCATTTTTACGGAACACTTCTATGAATGAACTACTGGCAAAATTGTTCATTTGCGTATTTAAAAATCTGGTTTGAGATTCAGTTTTACTGGGGAACTGCATGTATCTTAAATCACGGGTATTCCCTACCAGTGATTTCATTTCAGGCGATATCTCGCTTACCAACGTAAACATAAACTGTGGTACGCGTATGGCCGTTACCTGATTATCATTCTTGTGGGCTTCGTAAAAACTGTCTATAGAATTATAACTTCCACATGAGTTTAATAAAATTAGCGGTAGTAATAAGATGAGCTTTTTCATGATATGTGTTTGCTTAAAAATAGGTAAAATTTAAAGACAGGCGTTCCAAATTGGTTCGTTTGGAGCGGGAGCCGTAAATTCTATTGATTCTTTTTTTACCGGATGCTCAAATGTTAGACTTCTAGAGTGTAAATGAATACTTCCGTCTTTATTACTGCGGGCAGCGCCATATTTTAGATCACCTTTAATAGTACTTCCAATTGCTGCTAGTTGGGCGCGAATTTGATGGTGCCTGCCTGTCTTTAGATTAATCTCTAACAAAAAATAATTGTCCAGTTTCGTGCGCAATTTGTACTCAAGTAGTGCTCTTTTACTACCCGAAACCTCTCTTTTATGAGCATAAGATTTATTCTGTTTAGAATTTCTAACTAGCCAATGTATTAACGTATCTTCTTCATTATCGGGCGCTTTATCAACCACCGCCCAATAGATTTTTTGTGTTTTTCCCTCTGAAAATAGTTTATTCAACCTGGGCAAGACCTTTGAAGTTTTTGCGAATACTACGATACCTGAAGTTGGTCTGTCTAGACGATGCACAACACCTAAGTATACATTACCGGGCTTGTCATATTTAATTTTCAAGTATTTTTTTACTACTTCACTTAATGGGGTATCACCCGTTTTGTCCCCTTGTACAATATCACCCGGTCTCTTATTGATAACAATAATATGGTTATCCTCAAAAAGTACTTGCAGGTTTTTTGCTGAGGACCTAATCTTTATTGCCATAAACCGCTGATTGCTTGCAAATTGTTTTACTGATAACCTTAGCTGCTATCTTACTGCCTGTCAAAGAAGGGTGGAAACCATCAGCACCATAGTATGAATAATCATTTGTTTTGTCGAAATGCATTTTCCAAACGGCACCGACAGGAGCTAAAAGAGCTTCATTGGATGTTGCCGCGTGTATATGATTTTTGATAACATCATCATAAGTGTAGTAGTATTGCTTTGAAGGCCATACCATGAAATAAACCATTTCGGCTCCATTATCTTGACAAAGTTTCTTGATTTTTGCACCATCTTCAAGTAACATTTTTTTTCCTTCGGCCTGCGAGGAAGGCCCCTGCTGAACTACTACGAAATCATAATTATTTTCAGCTATCAATTTTTGAATATCACCATCATTCAAATGATCAATTAAAGCATAATTTGGATAAGCAATCATGGTCATTTCTAGCCTTATATCTTGAAGAAGTGCTTCTTTTTTCACTAGCTCTGGTAAATTATTAGTATAAGTAAGGCTATTACCAATAAAAAGAACCTTTAAGTTTTGATAAGGATTGTCTGCAAATAATGCTTTTGAAGCAATGCTAAGTTGAAAATTGCTAATTAAGAGAAATAGTAAAAAGAATCTTCTTTTAAGCAGCATAAAGACTTAGATTAATACTGTTCTTCTTCGTTCGGAAAATCTTTGCTTTTTACGTCATCTACGTATTGTGAAATGGCGTTGCCCATTTCTTCGTAAAGGTTCATGTAGCGCCTTAAAAAACGCGGATTAAATTCATGGGTCATTCCCAAAACATCATGCACAACCAAAACCTGACCGTCTACGCCATTTCCTGCTCCTATACCAATCACAGGAATGGAAACACTTTCTGCAACTTCTTTAGCTAACTTTGCAGGTATTTTTTCTAATACAATACCAAAGCAACCTAGTTTTTCTAAAAGCTTTGCGTCAGCTTTTAATTTTTTTGCTTCTGCATCTTCTTTTGCCCGAACGGTGTATGTTCCAAACTTATATATTGATTGGGGGGTTAAACCCAAATGTCCCATAACAGGAATTCCAGCTCCTATGATTCGTTTAACAGAGTCTTTTATTTCTTCGCCACCCTCAACTTTTACGGCGTGCCCGCCACTTTCTTTCATGATGCGTATTGCAGAACGCAGAGCCTCTTTAGAGTCACTTTGGTAGCTTCCAAATGGAATGTCAACAACAATCAAGGCTCTATTTGCGGCCCGCACAACAGAACTGGCATGATAAATCATTTGGTCTAATGTTATGGGTAGGGTGGTCTCATGACCGGCCATAACGTTACTAGCAGAATCGCCAACTAGAATAACATCGACATTGGCCGAATCAACAATTTTGGCCATAGAATAATCATAAGCTGTAAGCATAGAGATTTTCTCTCCGTTTTGTTTCATTTCAACCAGTGATTTAACGGTTACTCTCTTATACTCTTTCTTGGCTACTGACATTTCATGCTAATTTGAAGGCTAAATGTAAGCAGTTTTTGTCATTCCTGCGAAAGCAAGAATCTATTTCTTACCTTGTAACTTGCATACAACATAAAATCAGAAATAGCATCAAATGAAACTTACAGGCCTTTTTAGTTTACTTTTTTTAGTGTGTACCTTTTGTAATGCGCAGCGTTCAGAGACCGAAGCCGTTAAACAAGTAGTTGAAAGATTTTTCGAGGGCTTTCATAAGCAAGATTCGGTTATAATGAAAAGTGTTTTAGCAAATGAAGTTGTTTTACAAACTACGGGACGCAATAAAGAAGGAAAAACACTATTTCGGAATGAAAAAATCAGTAAGCTCATTAGCTCAATAACCAGCATACCCGATAGTGTAGCCTTTGAGGAAAAATTAACTTCTTGGTCCATACAAGTGGATCGAACTATGGCCAATGCTTGGGTGGGTTATGAATTTTGGTTGAATGGCAACTTTAGCCATTGCGGCATTAACTCTTTTCAAATGGTGAATTTTGATGGTGATTGGAAAATTATTTACTTAATCGACACTCGAGGCAGGGCAGGGTGCATAGAAGATAAAGGCTAAGGGTGTTTGTTGAGCCGTTGCCACAATTTAGCATTAGGTTTTAAATATTTAGGCTTGGCCATTTCTTTTTTCCATTTTCTAGAAATAAAATCGCTAGCCTGTATTCTAGAATCTACTTTTTTAAAGACAGGGTTTGTTTTCCACATAGATTGGGCCGACCAATTTGCATTGATATAGCCAAATGCCTTTATCACATCCGAGTTGTGATATAAGGTTTCTAAAAAAGGCACAAACCATTTTGTCCAAGCAGTTTCAGCTATTTTAGGATTGGTAAGACGCGTGTCAAAATATAAATTACCTTCTTCAAAGACAGGTGCAGCTTCTGCAATAAATACTGGTTTTTTATGTTTTCGAGCGAAGGTTAACATTTCCTCATCTGGATTTCCAAAATGGGAATAACCACACCAATCTACAAGGTCATCTCCAGGATACCATTTTTCCAAAATACCTTGATTTGAACCTGAGCCTTTAGACTGCCAGACAAGGGCTACATTGGTAACATTCATTTCATTAAAAATGGTGTAGATTCTTTTCCAGGCTTTTAAATAATGTCGTTTGTTATAATGATTCCATTCCCAACCATCGAATTCATAACCAATTCTTAAAAAAACTGGGCGTTTACCCAAACTTTTAATCCACATTCCTAATTCTTTAATATAGCTATCTCGTTTGCCATTTGCTACTTCTTTTTCATCGTTTACTAACGATAAACCGATAGAGACTAAACTGTTTTTAAAATCAGAATCCTCTAAGATACATTGAGCACAATTATCCCCAGCTCCCCAATTGAAAATAGTTTCAATACCCTCATTACGTGTATTTGTATAAAGGGTAAAGCCCGTTGGAATATCAAAATTATCGCAATACCCATTGGTGTAATTATCCAAGCCGCCAATTGCACCCATATCCTGACCAATAAAAAAGAGGTACTTGCCTTCGGTCGGTTCAAATTTTGAGGTTTTTCTCTCTAAATTACTATCACTTGGTTGCGCATAAATTAATTGCGGCAAAGCACTTAACCAAATAGTTATGATTAATTTCAAAAACTTCATGGGTTTCTATATTCCGTATAATTTTTTGGCACTTTTAATCTGTTCTTCCTCAGTAGTCTCTGGATATAAAATATATTTGGGAGCAATAATTTTTTTAGCCTGTAGAACTTTGATTTTTGTAATTGTTGCAAATGGAAATTTACCATTGGTCATCTCGGCCAATATCTTTTCCATTTCCAAAAATTCTAGATGTGTTTTATCAATGATTTCTGCTTCCCCCTTAATTTGAAACCCTTTTTGTAATAGAATATCTATAAAGCTAATACATACATTTGCGTTTTGCTTGATATTTTTTACAGTTTGTGGTGAAGCAATATTGGCCACAATAATTTTATCCTTACCATAATGGTTAAAGATTTCTTTTGGAGAAACGTTAGGGATGTTATCTTTTGATACGGTTGCAAGCCAACAGAGAACGCTCTTGTCTATAGCTTCTTTTATTTCTTTGGTCAGATTCATCTAACAATCACTTAAAAATACACCAACCGCCAAGCCACCCTCAGAAGTCTCTTTGTATTTACTGTTCATATCTTTTGCTGTTTCCCACATGGTATTTACGACCTTGTCCAATGGTACTTTTGCCGATGCTGGGTCCGTGTCCATTGCAAGTTCTGCCGCATTGATGGCTTTAATGGCCCCCATGGAATTACGTTCTATGCAAGGCACTTGCACCAAACCTCCAATAGGATCGCAAGTAAGCCCTAAATGATGTTCCATGGCAATTTCAGCAGCACATAAAACTTGTTCCGGGGTACCGCCCATCAATTCAGTTAAAGCTCCTGCCGCCATAGCTGAAGAAACCCCTATTTCAGCTTGGCATCCACCCATAGCTGCGGATATTGTGGCACCTTTTTTAAAGATGCTGCCTATTTCACCTGCTACCAATAAAAATCGCTTGATATCATCAAAGTCACCATCATGGTTTTCTATGACCAAATAGTACATCAATACAGCGGGTATAACCCCCGCACTGCCATTTGTAGGCGCAGTGACCACGCGTCCTAAAGCGGCATTTACTTCGTTTACGGCCAAAGCAAAACAACTGACCCATTTTAAAATCTGTCTGAATTTCACTTCGGTTTCCCGAATGGTTTTTAACCAATCTAAAGGAGTAGAATAGGGGAGTTCCCCTTTGAGTTTTTGGTGAATGTCAAATGCCCGCCTGCGAACATTTAATCCTCCAGGCAAAACACCTTCAGTATGGCAGCCTGTGTACATGCACTCTAACATGGTAGTCCAAACATGTTTGATACCCCTATCAATTTCAGCATCGCTTTGTAGTGAGCGTTCATTCTCTAAAACTATAGCTGAAATCGGTTTGTTTTCTTGTGTGCAAAAAGCCAGAAGTTCTGCGCCTGTTTTAATAGGAAAGGGAAAACTTTTGAAAAAGGCTTTATTCTCTTTAGAGTTTGTGCGCTCTTCCTTAACCACAAAGCCTCCGCCAATAGAATAATAGGTTTCAGAACTTATCTCACCATCTTTTAAATAAGCTTTAAACTCCAGACCATTTGCATGAAAAGGCAAAAACGTTCGTCTAAAAATGATATCTGTATCAAAATCAAACGCTAGCTCAAGTTCCCCTCCAAACAGTATCTTTTTATGTTGCTTTACAACTGTTATAAGTTCTGGAATTTGTTTTGTAGGTATTGTAACAGGGTCCTTTCCTAGTAAACCAAGAACTATAGCAGTATCGGTAGCATGACCTTTACCGGTCAATGATAATGAGCCGTATAGAATTACTTCTATTTTTTGAACATTTCTAAAAGTATTTGCTTCTTGTAGTTCGGCAATCCATCTTTCAGCAGCTCTCCATGGTCCAAGCGTATGCGAACTTGACGGACCTACGCCAATTTTGAGCATGTCAAAAACACTGATACATTCCATTGGTTGGGTTTGTTTTACCAAATATAGGTTGCAAAAACAGAAGTACCATTAACTTTTTTCATACAGTTTCTGACAGCTTGTCATATTTATTGTCATGGCATAATCATTGACATTTGTAGGGGGAGTGTAAAAAGTAAATATAAAAGCATAACTATATAAACATGAGTAAAATAATCGGAATAGACTTAGGGACAACCAACTCTTGTGTTTCCGTAATGGAAGGTAACGAGCCCGTTGTAATCCCAAACGCAGAAGGTAAAAGAACAACACCATCTGTTATTGCATTTGTGGAAGGTGGAGAAATTAAAGTAGGGGACCCTGCAAAACGTCAGGCGGTTACCAATCCACATAAAACCATTTATTCTATCAAAAGATTTATGGGGAACAAATTCTCTGAGTCTTCTAAAGAAGCTAAAAGAGTACCTTATAAAGTGGTTAAAGGAGACAATGATACGCCACGTGTAGATATCGATGGTCGTATGTACTCTCCGCAAGAATTATCTGCCATGATTCTTCAAAAAATGAAGAAAACAGCAGAAGATTACTTAGGGCAAGATGTTACAAGAGCTGTAATAACAGTTCCAGCTTATTTTAACGATTCGCAAAGACAAGCGACTAAAGAAGCTGGTGAGATAGCAGGTCTAACAGTTGAACGTATTATAAATGAACCAACTGCTGCATCATTAGCGTACGGTTTAGATAAAAAAGATACAGATCAAAAAATTGTAGTATTCGATTTTGGTGGTGGTACACATGACGTGTCTATCTTAGAATTAGGTGATGGTGTTTTTGAGGTATTATCTACAGATGGTGATACGCATTTAGGTGGAGATGATGTTGATCAAAAAATTATTGATTGGTTGGCTGAAGAGTTTAAGAAAGATGAGTCCATGGATTTGCGTGAAGATGCTATGGCATTGCAAAGACTGCGTGAAGCTGCCGAAAAAGCAAAAATCGAATTATCTTCTTCTGCGCAGACCGAGATTAACTTGCCATACGTTACGGCAACAGCATCTGGGCCAAAGCACTTAGTGCGCACTTTGACGAAAGCCAAGTTTGAGCAACTAATCGCTGATTTGGTAAAACGCACTATTGAGCCATGCCAGACTGCTTTAAAATCTGCAGGACTTTCAAAAAGTGATATTGATGAAATTATCTTGGTAGGAGGTTCTACTAGAATACCTGCGGTACAGGAAGCTGTTGAAAAATTCTTTGGAAAGAAACCTTCTAAAGGTGTGAATCCGGATGAGGTAGTGGCTGTAGGTGCTGCAATTCAAGGTGGGGTTTTAACAGGAGATGTAAAAGATGTATTGTTGTTGGATGTTACGCCACTTTCACTTGGTATTGAAACTATGGGTGGAGTTGCGACAAAATTGATTGAAGCAAATACAACAATCCCAACAAAGAAGTCTCAAGTTTTCTCTACGGCGGCAGATAATCAACCTTCGGTTGAAATTCACGTACTGCAAGGAGAGCGACCAATGGCAGCGGACAATAAAACTATTGGTAGATTCCATTTAGACGGTATTCCGCCAGCGCAACGCGGTGTGCCACAAATTGAGGTGACCTTTGATATTGATGCGAACGGAATTATTAAAGTTTCTGCAACGGACAAAGCGACTAATAAATCTCAAGATATTCGCATTGAAGCGTCTTCTGGACTTACCGATGAGGAAATCCAAAAAATGAAGGCTGAAGCCGAAGCAAATGCAGAGGCCGATAAGGCAGCAAAAGAGACTGCGGATAAATTGAATGAGGCCGATGGAATGATTTTTCAAACAGAAAAGCAATTGACCGAGTTTGGTGATAAACTATCTGACGATAAGAAAAAGCCAATCGAAGAAGCTTTGGAAGAGTTGAAAAAAGCTTACGAAAGTAAAGATTTGGCTGTAATTACGCCTGCCTTGGACAAAATTAACGAGGCATGGAAAGTAGCTTCAGAAGAAATGTACAAAGCACAAGCTGATGCTGCGCAAGCAGGTGGTGACCCAACTGCAAATGCAGGTGATGCCACTGGAGGCG
>CALBVX010000021.1 GCA_937969515.1 uncultured Croceitalea sp.
CCTAGAACATGAAGGTATTTATGATATGTTGCAATGGCGCAAAAAGAATAATGCTTTAGAATCAAAAGCTATTGAAAAATATTCAAAGCACGTTAAAACTATTTTTCAGGTTGGCGATGCCACAACTGATGACTGGCAAACGGCCTTGGACTACCCCATTGAGTTTATCCCCGTCGAGAATCCTTACGAACTCCATACAGGTGATAGTTTAACGATAAAACTGCTATTAAACGGCAAGCCATTGGCAAACCAGTTGGTCTATGCTGACTACCAAACCTATGAAAATAGCCATGCCCATGACAATTCCGAATCTCATAGTCATCACACAGAGGAAAATAATGCTAGTTTAAAACATACCCATAAAGACAGTGTTGAGCCTCATACCCATAAACCAGAAGAAAACAAAGAATCACATACCCATACATCTGGTCAAAAACTTAGAACAAATGCGGAAGGTATTGTAAAAGCACATCTATCTGCCGATGGTATTTGGTATTTTCAGACCATTCATCTGGTTAAAACTGAGGAAGAAGGATTGACCCACGAGTCTAACTGGTCTACCCTAACTTTTGAGGTGACCCATGCCCATGGTGCAGATACACATACCCATGAAAATCAGCACGAAAGCAACTATACCACATACATTTTTATAATAGGAAGCCTCGTTCTTATTGGTATTTTATTTTTATGGTTCAACAAGAAAAATAAAGATGCCGAACACTAAAAAATATGTGCTAAGCGGACTATTTCTTCTATTCCCACTGCTACTTTTGGCCCATGGAGTAAGCCCTAGCGACCAAGAAATATTGGATAAGGGAGGACTTTTATCTTATATCTACGTTGGTGCAAAACACATGATTACTGGCTACGACCATTTACTATTTTTGGCCGGTGTCGTCTTTTATTTAAATGGGCTTAAGGATGTAGTTAGATTCATAACCATTTTCACGATTGGGCATAGCATCACACTTATTGGTGCAACATATTTAGGCATCAAGGCCAATGAGCACTTGATAGATGCTGTTATCGCCCTAAGTGTGCTTTATAAGGGATTCGAAAATTTAGGGGGATTTGAAAAATATGTAAAAACCGAGTCGCCAAATCTATTGTTGATGGTGTTCATTTTTGGGCTTATTCATGGTTTTGGGCTTTCAACCCGGCTACAGTCTTTTGATGTAGGTACAACACAGTTTTTTTCTAAAATTGTATGCTTTAATATTGGGGTAGAACTGGGCCAGATATTAGCGCTTGTTCCCATTGTTTTTCTGATCACACAATGGAAAGGCAGAAAGAGCTATTCGGCCTTTTATAAATCGACAAATCTTTATTTCATAATTGCTGGTATGGGTCTTTTAATTTATCAAGTCTACGGTTATTTTTACGGGCATTAATTCCACATATACGGTCTAATACATAACTATTAAGAGCATATACTTTCCTAAAATTACCATTTAATCTCTATTTATGACCTAAACCGCTTGTTTGTTGCTAGTAACTTTGTTCTCTTAATTTTAAAAAAGCAAAGCAAAATGAAAAGGGCATTAATTATAGGAGGTAGTAGCGGTATCGGTAAGGCAACAGCTCAAAATTTACTAAATAAGGGTGTTGAAGTACATATTGTAGGCACTAACAATACTAAATTAGAAGCATTTAAAAGTGAAGCTAAAAACAACTTAACAACGCACAAAGTAGACATTACAGACAGCGCACAAATTGATACTTTGCAAAACATAATTAGCGGCTGGGACAATCTAGACTATTTGGTAAATGCCTCTGGTATATTTGGTCCTAAACCCTTTTTAGATCATTCTCAAGCTGACTACGATTCATATTTAGATTTAAACAGAGGCTTTTTCTTTATTACACAAGCGGCAGCAAAAAAAATGGCAGCAACTAATGGTGGTGCCATAGTAAATGTTGGTTCTATGTGGGCAAAGCAAGCTGTTAAAGCCACCCCATCTTCAGCATATTCCATGCAAAAGGCAGGTTTACATAGTTTGACCCAACACTTGGCGATGGAATTAGCCGACCATAAAATACGTGTGAACGCTGTTTCACCAGCAGTTGTGGAAACACCTGTTTATGAAAGTGTGTTCGGCGGAAAAAAAGAAGCTAGTGATGCGCTCCGAAATTTCCATGGTTTTCATCCAATTGGCAGAAATGGACGTGCAGAAGATGTTGCAAACACTATTGCATTTTTACTTTCCGACAAAGCCTCATGGGTTACAGGAGCTATTTGGGATACAGATGGTGGTGTAATGTCAGGCAGAAATTAAGACCAAATACTAGTGACTAAAAAGTTGAACTCAAAATATATTATAATTGGTGCTGGTCTTTCTGGCCTAACAATAGCTTACTACCTATTAAAAAATGGGGAAAGTGATTTTATAATTTTAGAAGGACGAGATAGGGTTGGCGGAAGAATCAATACTAAAGATGGTATTGATTTAGGAGCAACTTGGTTTCAAAACCATCATTCTAATTTAAATGAATTAATGGATTCGCTAATGCTCAATAAATTTGAACAATACAGTAAGGGGCAGAGTGTTTTAGTTTACAATACTATGGCACCTGCCCATTATTTTGAAAGTCACCAAATTAGTCCTTCTGCATATAGAATTGAAGGTGGTAGTGCTACCTTGATTGAGGCGTTAACTAAAAATGTAAAAAATAAGATTAAACTCAATACTACTATACTTGAGTTAATAGATGATTCCCAAACTATATATGTAAAAACAAATCAAGGTGTTTTTTCAGCGGAAAAAGTAGTTAGTACCATTCCACCAAAACTATCAGCTACTCTAAAATTCACTCCTTCTTTACCAGAAAATATATTACATGCAATGGAACAGACCCATACTTGGATGAGTAATGCGATGAAGATTGGCTTGGTATTTAAAAAACCCTTTTGGCGCAACAAAGAATTATCAGGCACTGTGATAGGGCAAGTTGGTCCTGTGATTGAGTTGTACGACCATTGTAGTAACGATGGTCGAACATATTCATTAATGGGCTTTATTAATGAAGGGTTACGAGATGTATCACCTGAGCAACGAAAAGAGCGTATTCTAGAATATTTAGAGAAATATCTTGGTAAAGAAATTAGAGATTACATATCCTATTTTGAAAAGGATTGGTCAAAAGACCAATTTACTTCATGCGAAAATTTAAAATCTGTATATATGAGTCCACAATACGGTAACCCTCTATTCGATGAATATTATTTTAATGGTAAATTATTATTTTCAGGGACAGAAACTTCACCAGAATATGGAGGGTATTTAGATGGTGCAGTATATAGCGGAATTAATGCTGCTAAAGAATTATTAAATCGAGATTGAAAAAGGATTTACCCAACATAGCACAATATCATCTACATAAGGCGAGGCCTGAAAAGCTGCAGTTTGAAATTTATGATTTAAATAGTTACCGCAAAAAAAGTGGAGATAAAGCTGCAATGCCACATTCCCATAGCTACTATCAAATCATTTGGTTTTTAGATTCTAAAGGAACACATATTGTAGATTTTAAGACTTATATAATTAAAAAAAACACTATCCTATTTATTGCCAAAGATCAAATACACGCTTTTGACAACCGTTTAGATATAAATGGTTGGCTTATTCATTTTAATGAGAGTTTTTTTATGCATACAGAGGTTGATATTTTTCTGAAATACAACATTTTTAAACCGCAAGAAAATCCATGCTACGCAATGGAGAACAAAACTATTGAATCAGGTAAAGTTTATATGGATTTAATCTTAAATGAGCTTTCAAATAGAACTCAGTTTGGTTTTGAGGATTCCGTTAGATTTTTATTAAAATGCTTTCTAATCAATCTTGAGCGAGTTCATCAAAAAAGAGATAATGAAACCGGCAGCAAAACTGATTCTTACACACTTCAGCTATATCAATTTAAAGAATTAATAGAGGCTAATTATAAAAATAGTATATCCGTTGGCATGTACGCGCATTTAATGAATATCTCATCTAAAACATTAAATACAATTACAAAAACAGTAGTAAATAAATCTCCTTCTCAACTAATTGCTGAACGAACTATTTTAGAAGCAAAACGATTGTTAAAGTTTACTTCACTTCAAATAAGTGAAATTGCTTATAAACTCGGTTTTGAGGACCCCTCATATTTTGTAAAGTATTTTAAACGTCATTCATGCAGTTCTCCTTTAAATTTTAGAAAAATAAACTAGAGCTTCAATAAAATTATATAGAATACTTTTAACGTAAGTATGGGTATATTTCTAAAAGAAAAGCGTAACCATAACTTTAAGTTTTGTACGCAGAACAGAGTATGCTTTAGAAATATGTAATTCTACTGTTTTCTTTGAAATTCCCATTCTTTGAGCAATTTCGGCATAAGATAAGTTTTCAAATTTGCTAGCAATAAATGCCTCTTTGCACTTTGGAGAAAGATTTTCAATTATTTTTTTAACTAAAATTATTTGCTCATTATTCTCTTCCGTTGAAAATATTTGTAAATATTGAGTAGCCTTTACCTCATCTAAAAAGGCTCTTTCTTTTGATTGTCTTCTAAGGTTCTTTAAAAATTCATTATAACAAATTTTAAAAAGATATCCTCCTATTGATAATTCAATTTTAATGCTATTTCGCTTTTCCCACAAAATAAAAAAGGTCTCTTGAACAATATCCTCGGTCAATTCACTGTCTTTACATAACTTATAAATATAGTTTACCAGTTTAGGGTAGTACTCAGAATAAACCTCATTAAAAGCTTCAAAATTCCCGTTCTTTATGGCCTTAGCCTGATTTCTATTTCTTTTGTTATTTGAATTATTCATAATTATAGGTGAATAAAAGTAAAAAAAAATAAAATTTTATAGGGGTTTTATATGTTTTTCACATATTAACTGTATAAATAATATTGATTATGGATGAATTGATTACCAAATATTTAGAATCAAATCTAACAGAGCAGGAAGAAATTGTATTATATGAATGGGTTAGAAAAGATGAACAAAACCTTGATTACTTTAAGGTTAGAATTGCAAAACACGGTATTAGTGACTCCGATTTTATGAATATTAATTCCGAAGCGTCTTTTAAAAAATTAAAATCCAGAATCGAAACAAATCAGAAACCTGAAAAAACATTAAAACTAAGTCCAATTTACAAGTTTGCAGCTACTATTTTACTCCTTCTTGGGCTTGCTTTCTTAATAAATGAAAATTTAGATAATCCAGTTGAGGACGGAGTTAATTTAGTAGACTTGGTAACAAAGGGAAATAATTCTCAAATTACCCTAAAACTTGCTGATGGAACTTTAAAAGTAATTGGAAAAGACAAAGAAGTGTTATCCTACACCAACAAAAGTTACAAAGGAGAAGAATTAGCATTTAATGAACTTATAGTTCCAAGAGGTGAAGTTTTTAAAATTATCTTATCAGATAGCACTATTGTCTGGCTAAATGCTGACTCAAAACTAAGATATCCTAAATATTTTATAAAAGATTTAGATTCAAGAAAAGTAATTTTAGAAGGTGAAGCCTATTTTGATGTTGCCCATAATACAAACCAGCCTTTCATAGTTACAACAAACTCAATTGATGTTAAAGTATTAGGTACAGAATTTAATGTCTCTTCCTATCCAAATCATGAAACAGTTTCTACAACTTTAGTGAAAGGCTCCGTTAGCATTAATGAAAAGAACAAACAAGAAAACTCAATCCTCATAACACCAAACCACCAAGCCTCTTTTAACAAAAATAGCAACGTGCTTAGTTCGAAATTTGTAAATACCGAAAATTATACTGCTTGGATTCAAAAACGAATTGTATTTGATGATTTGCCTTTTGCTCAGATCCTAGAAAAAATTGAACGAGTTTACAATGTTGATATTAAAAACAACGATAAAAAATTGAATCAAGAACGTTTCACAGGAGAGTTTGATGTTGAAAACATAGAAGTCATTTTTAAAGCATTATCAAACACTATAAATTTTGAATATGAAATAAACCAAAACCAAATAATTATAAAAAAATAGGGAAATGTTGGAGCATTTCCCTAGGCATTAGCAATGTCAAAACCTTACTGAGTATTAACAAACTAACATTTAAAATTATGAAAAAAAAGACTAACTCTTTCCCTTTTGGGGCAAGATTAAATTGTTCATGGTTCAACAATTTAATTATGAAGCTAACAATAATCACAATTTTTTTAAGTCTTTTCCAAACTACAGCAAGTACAACGGTAGCACAAGAAAAGATGTCCTTAGAAGTCAAGGAAGTTTCTTTGAAAACTGTACTAATAAAAATTAAGAAAGAAACAGGTTACAAATTTCTATTTCGTAATAGCGAAATCAATCTTAATCAAAAAGTAACAATAACCGCTAAAAACGAGAAGATTTCTAAGATTTTGGATAAAGTTTTCTTCAATAGAGGAATCAACTACAATATTATTGAAAAACAGATTGTTCTCACCAAAGCCAAGGTAGAACCAAAAAAAGCTTTAAAAAAGTATATCCGAGAAGTTAAGGGTTTAATAAAAGATGATGCAGGACAACCTTTACCAGGAGCAAATGTTATAGTAAAAGGAACATCCATTGGAACTCAAACGGATTTTGATGGGAATTTTTCCTTAGAAATCCCAGATGACAAAAATATTATAAGCGTCTCTTTTATAGGCTTTAAGACAATTGAAGTTGATATTTCTGAAAAAAATTATATCGAGTTACAACTTGAGGCTTCTGCAGAACAGTTAGAGGAAATGGTAATTGTGGGGTCAAGAGGTAAGCCTAGAAGTCAATTAGAATCTGTTGCACCAATTGACGTAATAGGAACTAAAGTTTTCGAAACAACCCCCCAAGCCGAAACTTCACAAATTTTGCAGTTTGCTGCACCATCTTTTCATTCAACAAAGCAAAATATTGGACATGGTACGGATCATGTAGACCCTATTGCATTAAGAGGTCTTGGTGCTGATCAAACTCTTGTATTAATTAATGGCAAAAGAAGACACGCATCTTCCTTGATGAATGCAAACGGAACAGTAGGTAGAGGTCAAGTAGGAACTGACTTAAATGCCATTCCAGCCGCTGCAATTGAAAGAATAGAGGTGTTAAGAGATGGTGCTGCTGCACAATATGGTTCAGATGCAATTGCAGGAGTAATTAATATTATTCTTAAAAAGAATATTAATAAAGGCGAGGTAAAGGTACAAACAGGGTTTTTAGCTGCTCCGCCCAAGGCCCCCAGCTTCCTGGAAGATTTCAATCCATATTCAGATAATCCAGATTTAGCATCTACACAAGGTGAAGGAGGTGGAGAAAGTTTTCAGCTAAGTGCTAATTATGGTGTAGAAGTAGGAGAAAAAGGTGGTTTCGTAAATTTTACAATGAATTACTTGACTCGAAACCAATTTAATAGAATGGATGATTACACAATAGAATTATTTGCTGCTGATGATCCTAGAAGAGATAATCCTGTGGCTGAATTTGCAGCATTTAATCAAGGTAATCCGGCTGCAATAGCTGCATATAACAATGCATTTGGACCAGGAACTGCTTTTAATGGCCAAGCTGCAATTGTAAACCCTCTTAATGATCGTGCAGGACGACGCGTAGCAAATATGGGGGGATCTGGAACTACAAATGCTGGTATTGTAATTAATTCAGAATTACCAATTAATGAAAACAGTACTTTTTATGCTAATGCTATGTACAATTATAGATTAGGTTCTGCAACAGGTTTTGTCAGGAGACCTAATCAATCAGGTAGACAATCTGGATTATGGCCTTTAGGATTTTCTCCTCATTTAGATTCTGATATTCAAGATTTGTCTGGGACTTTAGGTTTAAGATCTGTTTTTAAAGGTTGGAATATTGACATTAGTAATGACTATGGTCAAAATTCATTTAAGTGGACCATTTTCAATTCTAATAACGCCTCTTTAGGTCTTGAGTCCCCAACATCTTTTAACGCTGGCGGATTACAATATGCTCAGAATGTATTAAATCTAGATGCATCTAAAAGTCATGATATTGGTTTTCCTTTAAATACAGCATTCGGGTCTGAGTTTAGACTAGAGAATTTCCAACAATTTGCTGGGCAAGAAGAATCATGGCAAAACTATGACGGTGGCATCAAAGAAGCAGGTAGTCAGGTTTTTCCTGGATACCAGCCCGGAAATGCTACTGACAAATTTCGTTTTAATACAGCAATTTACGCTGATTTAGAAGCTGATTTCACGGATAGCTGGTTGGTAACTTTAGCAGGTAGATATGAAGATTACTCTGATTTTGGTGACCGATTTAACTATAAAATAGGATCTAGATATAAGTTTGGAGAAGGTTTTGTTTTAAGAGGTGGTTTCAGTACAGGTTTTAGAGCTCCATCTTTACCACAAAAATTCTTTAGTAGTTTTAGTTTGCAATTTATTTCACTTCCCGATGGCACCATCGATGGTGTTAATATTGCGCATTTAACTGAGGATAGTTTTGTAAGAAGACAATTTGGGGTTGAAGCATTACGACCAGAGACTTCAAAAAACTTGAGTCTAGGATTTACAGCAAAGCCATTCAAAGGATTTAATATGACCGTAGATGCATATCAAATAGATATTAAAGATCGGATAGGTATTACTGGGCGATTTAATGGGTCTCAAGATCCTAGATTTGCTACCATATTAGATAATGCTGGTCTATCTCAGGTACAATTTATGGCTAACGCTGTTGATACAAAAACTAAAGGGATTGATTTTGTTATGAGCTACAACATTCCTTTATCATCAGGTTCATTAACACTTACTGGAGCAGGAAACTACACCGAAACAAAAGTACCAAGAGATGATAATGGTGATCCAATAATTAAGACTGGAGAATTCTTACAAGGATTTGAAAGCAATTTGTTCAATAGAGAAGAGGTTTCAAGAATAGAAGTCGCTCAACCCAGAAGCAAAGTGATTTTTGGCGCTATTTATAATACAGATAAGCTTACACTAGCAGCTAACGCAACACGCTTTGGAACAGTTGATTATATTCATCCTAGTGGAACAGATATTGCAAATGCATGGAACAATGGCACGGTAGAAACAAGAGATCAAACTTTTTCTGCTAAAACCTTGGTAGATTTAAATTTATCATACCAATTAACAGATGCATTCAAAATTGGTGTAAATGGCTCAAATATTTTCAATGTTTACCCAGACAGACACACACATTCGGGTAACTATGGTGGTGGCATGTTCGGCTATAGTCGTCGAGTATCTCAATTTGGACTTGCTGGGGCAGGTTATAATTTTAATCTAGCATTTAAGTTTTAAGTTTTGTTTATTTAGTTTTGAGTAATTACGAGCTTCCAATTAGCTTTGGAAGCTCGTTCTTTTATAATGTAAGTATCTTAATATGAAAACCAAACACATAGGGCTACTATTAGGTCCGATATCATTATTCTTAATTCTGGCCTTACCTTTCCAATTAGTTTCTGAAAAAGGTGATGCCGTCATTTCGGTAGCAGCTTGGATGCTTATTTGGTGGATTACAGAAGCGGTCTCTATTTCGGTTACCGCCTTGCTTCCGCTTTTACTTTTTCCACTTCTAAAAATAATGCCGATTGCAGAAGTAGGCGCAAATTATGGCAGCCCCATAATATTTTTATTCTTTGGGGGCTTTGTAATGGCTCTAGCCTTAGAAAAAGTGAACCTTCATAAACGTATAGCGCTCAACATTATCAAGTTTACAGGTACAACCCCAAATAAAGTAGTACTAGGTTTTATGATTGCCACAGCTTCATTAAGTATGTGGATAAGCAATACGGCAAGTACTGTGGTGATGCTCCCCATTGCTTTATCCGTAATCAAATTATTGATAGATGATGAGGATGGCTTTACCAAAAACGACCAAAACTTTGCACTTAGCGTCATGTTGGGGATTGCTTTTTCAGCCAATGCTGGAGGTATCGCAACGGTAATCGGCACCCCACCAAATTCTGTGCTTATTGGTCTTTTGGAAAATGAATATAGCATTCAAATTTCATTTTTAAAATGGATGACCATAGGACTACCCTTTTCAATAGTCATGATCACCATCACCTATTTTGTGTTGGTAAAATGGATGTTCCCTAACAAGAATTTAAAGTTTAACGCTTCTAAAGATGTTATTCAGGCAGAATTAAAAAAACTTGGGCCTACCTCTGGTAAAGAAAAAATGGTGCTATTCATTTTTGCCGTGACCGTTTTTTTATGGATTTTCAGAACGCTCATCAACAACATTTTCCCCAACTTGGGGCTATCCGATACCATGATAAGTATTTTTGCGGCGATTACATTGTTCTCAGTTCCATACAATATCAAAAAAGGGGATTTTATTATCAACTGGAAAGATACTTCTAAGCTGGCATGGGGTATTTTAATCTTATTTGGGGGTGGGCTTGCTTTGGCCAAAGGAATGTCCGTTAGCGGTATTGTAGATTTGGTTTCTAATGCCATTGCGAGCAGCGAAATAAGTATTCTCTTTACCGCTTCACTACTAATACTATTAATGCTATTCATGACCGAACTTATGAGCAATGTAGCTCTCGTGGCTGTTTTGGCCCCGGTTGTTGCCGGTATTGCCATAGGTTTGGAAATTCCGCTGCTATATCTATTGATTCCCGTTACTATGGCCAGTAGCTGCGCTTTTATGCTACCCATGGCCACACCACCAAATGCTATCGTCTTTGCCAGTGGCTATGTAAAAGTACCACAGATGGCCCGTGTAGGTATTATTCTAAATCTAATTGCGGTAGCACTTTTAATAGTTGTGTTTCAGTTTGTGGTTCCGATATTATTCTAAAAAGAAAGGGCACCACTATTGGTGCCCTTTCTTTTTAAATATGCCTTAAACTAGTCTTCGTAGTCTTGAAATTCCAATTTCGATAATCCCTCTTGAGATTTCGAAAAGTCTATGGGCAACATGCTTCCATCTTTCAATTTAAAATCAGTAAGAACCAACTGTTGTTTAGAAAGTGTTCTTAGCCCGTTCATATTTGAAAATGCATTGTTGGCGAGATATAATCTTTTGAGTTTCTTTAAATTTTCCATGCCGGCAGGCATTTCTCCATGCAACTCATTATTTGCAACTGCTAAGGTATTAAGCTTACCCAATTCATTAATTGTTTCAGGTAATGCACCATTTAACTTGTTATTACTCAAATTCAACTCTTCTAAGTTTTGAAGTTTGTTAATGGTATTGGGTATAGTACCTACCAACTGGTTATCTTCAAAATTTACTTCTTTTAAGTTCTTGAATTTGCGAAATAATCCAGGTATTCTTCCGGTAATATTATTTTGTGATAAGTCTAACCTTTCTAGGTTTTTTAAATTACCTATGGTAATAGGTATTCTACCCTGTAAATTGTTGTTAGAAAGGTCTAGACCGACAACTTTACCCTCTTTTATGGTTACTCCATACCATTCAGATATTGGTGCTTCGGTATCCCATTGGTTGGTCCACAGATTTCCTTTGGTCTTAGCTCTTAATTCAAGAAGTGCTATTGCTTCTCTTTCACTGATTTCCAGCTGAGCAGTAAGAACGTTAAGACAAAGCAAAAATAATCCTAGTAGCGCAAATGTGAGTTTAGAAAAACGCATAGTTTAAAGATTTGGTTTGGTTAAACGATATGCATATAAGTATATAGGCAACAAGCAATTTAATAAAAAATGTGTTTGTCATCCATGAATTCCATAATTATTCGATGAACTGCAAAACAAAGCCCCAGTCTTTTACCATTAAAAAGAGTGGGGCTCTTATTGCTAATTCAAAAAATTATGGAACTATTTTTTGTAAGGGTCAAAGTTTTGTGGCAGATAGTTTTTAGTTTCAAAACCTAAATCAATACTTTCTTCTTCCATAAAGTTGATGCCATTAACAGGAACCTCTTCTTGGTATGGGTTAAAATCTTCGGGCAGGTATTCATTAGTATCAAAACCTAAGTCTATTTGCGACTCTTCTTCAATAAATTTAATCGCATTTATATCAAAATCCTCTACGGTAGCAGCTGTAGTTTTTGCACTAAAAAGGGGCACTAGTAGCATTGCTAAAAAAGCGGTAGATATGTATTTTTTATATTTCATGTCCGTTGTTTTAATGATTTGAGACAAAGGTAAAACTGCAAAAAATAGATATTAGTATGTTTTGACTTTCGTTAACAATCCACTTTTTTAGTGTAAGAAAAGTATTTATAATATTTTGATTGAAACACCATCAATCCGGTAATTCTATTTCAAGATAATTGCGGAAATGTTAGCTTTTACCCCGTATTTTTAACAAAAACACTTGGTCGATTTTTTTGTTATCTTTTTGTTAAGAACCTTTAATCTGATTTACGTGGTATTCAAAACTGAAAAATCCCGGTGTGGAACCGGGACTTTCAACTAACTAATTCAAAAAATTTGATAAAAAACTTCCTACCTAGTTTGACCTTGCATAAGGGTCAAAATTTTTAGGGAGATACTTTGAAGTATCAAAACCCAAGTCGATTTCTTCTTCTTCCATAAAACTAATCGTATTTATGGCTATTTCGCTGTTATACGCATTAAAGCCTACTGGAAGGTATTTCGAGGTATCGAAACCTAAATCATATTCAAAATCTTCGTCTCCGAACTGCACACTTTTAATATCAAAATATACTTCGTGCGGATTAAAACCTTCTGGAAGATAATCTGCCGTGTTAAAACCCAAGTCGATAGTTTCTTCTTCCATAAAGTTGATAGACTTCATGTCAACGATATCTGTGTAAGGATCAAAACTTTCGGGCAAATACTCAGCAGTATCATAACCTAATGCTATTGCTTCGCTTACTTCTTCAAATTCAATTGAAGTCAGATCAAAATTCGCCTCATAAGGGTTAAAGCCCTCAGGTAAGTATTTTGAGGTATCGAAACCAAGTTCCAGTTCTTCCTCAACTTCTATGAAGTGAATATCCTTAATATCAAAAGTTGTTGCTACGTCAACTAAACTAGAAGTGTAAACTAAAGTTTCGTTGCTTTCTTCTGCATTAACACGAAGTGCAGTTAAGTTGTTCTCTAATGTACGCGTAGTTTCTGTTTTGTTGATTTTTTCGCTAACAGCTACCGTACTTTCTTCTTGTTCTACTATGGGCGAACCACTAAAGAGTGCGCAACCATAAATTAATAATAATTTGTTCATTTTTTGATTGATTTGATGATTGATGTTGTATGCTTATAAGACTGGAGAGAAAGTTAATTGTTACACCTTTTTACCTTTTTTAACAAATTTTACATCGCTCTGCATCGTAGTTATACTGGGCGTTTCAGCGGAGACTATCAGTAAAACGCAATATTCCCGAAGGTTGGCCTTTCACATAAAAAAGTTGAGAGTTAGTATTTATTTAACAGAAGATTTTATCATTTTTTTGGTTCTTTGGCAGGTTACAACAAATCAAACTAACACTAAATGATGAAAAAAATACTTCTTAAAGTACTATTGGTAGTTTTTACCCTAGCAAGTTTTCAAACTACAGAAGCACAACTCTTCAAAAAGAAAAATAAAAAAACAGAACAGCAAACACCTGAAAAACCAAAAAAGGGAGATATCAAACCTTATGATAAGGTCATTACCAAAGATGCCGAAACCGACGAGGGTCTTTTTCACGTGCATAAAGTAGAAGACAAACACTTTTACGAAATTCCTGATTCCCTTTTTAACCGTGAAATGTTAATGGTGAGTAGAATTTCTAAAACTGCGACCGGTATAGGTTTTGGGGGTGGAAAAATCAATACCCAAGTGCTGCGTTGGGAGAAGAAGCCCAAAAAGGTACTACTGCGCGTAGTATCGTACGGTAACTTTGCTGCCGACTCGCTTCCAATTCACGAAGCCGTAGTAAATTCGAATTTTGAGCCTGTACTCTATGCATTTGACATTAAAGCATTTAACAAGAAAGATTCGCTCAATCCTGCTACCGTTATAGAGGTTGACCCTTTATTTACAAAAGATGTAAATGCCTTGGGTATGCCCGATTTTTACAGAACACGCTATAAAGTAAGCCGTTTAGATGGTGAACGAAGCTATATTGAAAGTATTAAAAGTTACCCTTTAAACGTAGAGGCAAGACACGTAAAAACGTATAATGCCAAATCGGCCCCTAGTAATCAAAGCTTAGGGTCCATTTCTATTGAAATCAATAACTCTATGATTCTGCTACCTGCCGAACCAATGAAAAGACGCTATTTTGATAAGCGTGTAGGTTGGTTTGCACGAGGTCAAGTAGATTATGGTTTAGATGCTCAAGAAAGTAAGCGGGTTACCTATTTAGATAGATGGCGTTTAGAGGTCAAGGATGAGGACATGGCCAAGTTTAAGGCCGGAGAATTGGTAGAACCAAAAAAACAGATTGTATACTATATAGACAGAGCTACACCAAAAGTATGGGTGCCATTTATCAAACAAGGCATAGAAGATTGGCAAGTTGCCTTTGAAGCGGCAGGATTTAAAAATGCCATTATAGCCAAAGACCCACCAACAGTTGAAGAAGATCCAGAATGGTCTCCTGAAGATGTGCGCTACTCCGTAGTCCGTTATTTAGCATCACCAATACCCAATGCCAACGGACCACACGTAAGCGATCCAAGAAGTGGGGAAATTTTAGAGTCGGATATCAACTGGTACCATAACGTGATGACCTTATTACGCAACTGGTTCTTTGTGCAAACAGCCGCAATAAATCCAGAAGCTAGAGGAGTAGCATTTAAAGATGAGATTATGGGTCGTCTAATCCGTTTTGTATCGGCACATGAAGTGGGCCATACCTTAGGACTACCGCATAATATGGGTAGCAGTGTCGCATATCCGGTAGACTCTTTACGCTCCGCTACATTTACCAAAAAATATGGTACCGCACCGTCTATTATGGATTACGCGCGTTTTAACTACGTAGCGCAACCAGGCGATGAAGGTGTCGCTTTAATGCCCAACATAGGTATATATGACAAGCATGCCATAAACTGGGGATACCGCCCAATTTTAGATAAGTCAGCTAAGGAAGAAAAGCCTGTTTTAGACAGTTGGATTCTAAAACACGCAGATGACCCTATGTATCGTTTTGGTCATCAACAAATAGGTGACATTCACGATCCTAGCTCACAGACCGAAGATTTAGGCGATGATGCCGTTAAAGCAAGTCTTTATGGTATTGCCAACCTTAAGCGTATTGTACCTAACCTAAAAGAGTGGATAGCTGAAGATGGAAAAAATTATGATGATTTGGCTACCCTGTATGGCCAGGTCGTTGGGCAGTTTAATAGGTATATGGGCCATGTAGCCAATAACATTGGTGGTGTCTACGAGTACAATAAAACATTTGACCAAGAAGGTGCGGTTTACACACATGTCGATAAAGCCCATCAAAAAAAATGTATGAACTTTATTCAAGAGCAATTGTTTCAAACTCCAGAATGGATGTTAGATCAGGAAATTTTTAATAAGATTCAATATTCTGGTTCGGTAGAGCGTGTGCGAGCCGTACAGACAAGAACTTTAAATACCATGTTGAGTTTAGGCAAATTGGCCAGAGCTATCGAAAACGAAACTATAAACGGAAACGATGCCTACAAACTCACTGATATTATGGGCGACCTTAGAAAGGGTATCTGGTCAGAAACCAGAAGCGGTAAATCTATAGATACCTACCGTAGAAACTTACAAAAAGCGCATATAGATAGATTAGGGTATTTAATGACAGCTGAGAACCAGCGCAAGCAACCCAACTTTGGGGGGTATCAAAAATCTACTGCTGTAAATACAAGTCAGTCAGACATCCGTTCGGTAGCACGCGCTGAATTAAATAATTTAAAGCGTGATATTAGAAACGGACTTTCAAGAACTTCTAACAGTATGAGCAGGTATCATTTACAAGATGCTTTAGAACGTATTGATGCTATTTTAAACCCTAATGGGTAAAATTTAAAAAAAGTTTTATCGATGAAAGGGGCAATTTGGTTGCCCCTTTTTATTTTCACCTACATAAATCATTGTTTCACAACATATCTGAATATCTCCTCATATAAATTCCTACATTTAGAATCCCAAATCATAAACATCATGAAGACCTACAAAATCAAAAGCTTTATTTATTTCCTATTATTTGCTGTAGCGGCATTCTTCTATAATAATATTGAGCAAGAGCAAAAATTTCAAGATAAGATCACTTCTAGTGAAGTTGTCGATATCGACACTGAGCAACTTGAAGACTCAGATGCTGATGAGCTTGAAACCCCCGTACAATAATTACCATACCTGTTAAAAGCTTCATAAACTTCTAAATGGTTTTAAACCTATTACGGCTATACTAGTCAAATAGGCAAATCATTTAAATCTATAACATGAAGAATTTAATTTTAACAATGGCTTTGCTGTTGAGCCTAACAGCGATTGCCCAACCAGGTAAACGTGACCATGAACGTCAAAGAGCAGCGCATGATATGACTGCCGAGCAATTGGCTACGCTTAAAACAAAAAAAATGGCTTTGGCTTTAGAATTGACATCAAAACAACAAGAAGAAGTTTTAAAGATCAATCTAGAGGAGGCCGAATTTCGTAAAGCAAAAATGACGGAACGAAAAGAAAAAGGTGAGCATGAAAAATTGAGCACCAATGAAAAATTTGAAATGCAGAATGCAATTTTAGATCGAAAAATTGCACAGCAAGAGAAATTGAAAGAAATACTTACCGATGAGCAGTTCGAGCTTTGGAAAAAAGCGCGCAATCGAAAAGGTATCCACAGCAAAAAGAAAATGCAGAAAGCTGGTAGAAGAGGATAAATATTTTTTGTTGATTTTAAAGGGCCTCTGATGTACGTCAGGGGCTTTTTTGCTTCCCAAAAGCACCATATCTGCTAATTAACCGATATGTGCTATTATCGGCTATTTTACCGATATTTTTAATTATCGGCTATTTTACCGATATTTGTCGTATGAGTATCACAACTGCAGTTCTAACGGGGGATGTTATCAATTCCCGTAAGGAGAAACCGGAGGTATGGCTTTCTAACTTAAAGAAGGCTTTAAACAAGTATGGAAAAGAACCCAAAAATTGGGAAATCTATCGCGGAGACAGTTTTCAACTAGAGATAACCACAGTAAAAGCTTTAGAAGCTGCCATATATATTAAAGCCCAAATGAAGCAAAAGAAAAATATAGATGTTCGCATAGCTATTGGTATTGGCGATAAAGACTACAATGCCGAAAAATTAACAGAATCAAATGGTTCCGCTTTTGTGCATTCAGGGGAATGTTTTCAAAATTTAAAAAAACAAACCCTAGCATTAAAATCGGGGATAACCACATTTGACAAAACCCTAAATCTAATGTTGAAATTAGCAGCGTTGACCATGGACAACTGGTTGCCTGCAACATCAAGGATTGTAAAAACAGCGATGGACAACCCTAATACAAATCAAAATGAACTGGCATCCATCTTGGGTAAATCACAAAGCAATATTAGTGAAGCACTTATACGAGCAGGGTTTGATGAAATAAAACAACTACTACAGCATTACCAAATCAAAATAAACGAATTATGATGCTACTGGCCCTAAAACTCGTACTCGCACACTTTCTTGGAGACTTTGTCTTTCAACCCGCCCGTTGGGTAGAAGACAAACTTGAAAAAAAGGCGAGGTCAAAATACTTGTACCTTCATATGGGTGTGCATTTAGTCGCGCTCTTATTTTTACTACAGTTTAAGCATATAGGCAGTATTGTCATCATTATCGTAAGTCATTACCTCATCGATTTGGCAAAGCTGAGCCTGACCAACGAAAAAAACTTCCGTTGGCTCTTTGCAGCAGATCAACTAGCACATTTACTGGTATTGGCCAGTATTGTTTACGCCATCGAAGGTTTTACAATAGATTTTAGTTTATTACTAACACCAGAGATGCTGCTCTTCTTTGCTATGATAGCCTTTGTAAGTTATGTGTCCGCTATTTTAATTAAAATGCTATTGGCGCCATACATTACCGAGCTTGCCAAAGATGAAGAAGAAAGCGAAAGCACATCCCTTAAAAATGCTGGGCGTTACATAGGCATGTTGGAACGCATTTTTGTTTTTGTATTTATACTCTTAGGGCAATGGTCGGCCATTGGCTTATTGATTACCGCAAAATCAGTATTTCGTTTTGGTGACCTTAACAAAGGTAAAAACCGCAAACTAACGGAATATGTACTCATAGGAACCTTGCTAAGCTTCGGGCTGGCCATTTTAGCAGGATTGGCGTATAATTATTTAATAACTTTAGTTTCGGTCTAAAACTATGCTATAAGAAGCAAGCTAAAATGGATAAACTTCGTTATTTGGTGTTCAGTATATGGTGTATTTCCTGTAATACGGATGACACCCAAAAACTTGATGCCGATAACTCTATTGCATTTTTTGGTTTCACCCTTGTTGATACTGCTTTTGACGATCCTACAGATTCAGATACCAAAACCAATTATACAGACGAAGTAGCCAGCTTCACCAATATTGCCGATGTCTTCGCCTTTGCTCCAACTACCGATATAAAAAGTAACCTAGATACTTTTAAAGCAAATGATTTAAAAGCTATCATTCATTTAAATGAGATTTTTTTTGAATTAATCGACACAAATTCCGAATCTGGCGCTAATTATAATTTAAGAGCAGATTATGAATCTCGATGGAACATTTTCAGTCAGACCAACGACTTCTCCAATACTATAAATGAAGTAGCGGCTTTTTATCTTGGCGAAGAACCTACGTGGAACGGTATTACTGCTAACGAATTTAAAATCGCTTCAGACTTTCTAAAAACCCAGTTTCCAACGGTGCCTATTCTATTGATTGAAGCATATCCTGCTTTAAATCAACTACAAGTACCAGAAAGTGTAGATTGGGTAGGTTTTGACCACTATTTTATCAAAGACCCACTCAACGATACTACATTCGCGAATGAACTGGCGTTAGTTACATCTAAAATGACAAGCCAGCAAAAATTGGTCTTGGTAATGGATACGCATTATATCGATTTTGCGCATGGCGATTTTGGCACTATTCAATTAGAAGAAATGGGTGACGTAGCAAATAGCTATTATGAACTCGCACAAAAAGAAAAGGCCATAGCCATAATAGGTTATCACTGGCCTAACGGTTTTGAATTTAACCAAAGTATTGGTGCTCGTGGTATGCCCGAAAATGTAATACAGGTATATCAAAAAATAGGAAAAGAAATAACCAAAAAACTATGAAAAACACATACAATACGTATAAACCAGAAGGTTTTACCACGGTAAATAGTTATCTGTTTACCGAAGAACCGGAAGCGCTGATTTCCTTTCTAGAAAAAGCCTTTTATGCCCAAGAAATAAATCGTTCGATAAACCCGCAGAATGGCGATATAGGTAATTGCATTTTAAAAATAGGCGACACCTGTATTATGATAAGCCAGGCGCGTGGGCAGTTTACGGGGATGCGAACCGCATTATACCTCTATGTTAATGATGTGGATGCTATTCACAAGAATGCC